>CAKSXP010000245.1 GCA_934515035.1 uncultured Oscillospiraceae bacterium | reverse complement strand
ATCCCACACTGATCATCCAGCGACTGATGGATGGCGGCGATCTGGATGCTGACGTTTATATTGACACCATTAGCCACAGGGCAGTTTCTGCGTTTTCCAAGCGCAAGCTGGAAACGAAAATTGGCGGAGCAAGCAAGACCATTTCATTTAAGGATGAAAAACTATTCGCGTTCATTCAGCAAATCACGGAGCTGCTGAAATTCAACGGCCCTGTAGATATGGATTTCTTTTATCAGGACGAGACGTATTATCTCTCTGAGATCAATCCGCGTTTTGGCGGCGCGTATCTCCATGCTTATGGGGCTGGCGTCGATTTTGTTAAGCTTATTAAGAACAACCTGAACGGCATCGAGAACGCGCCTGTACAGCTGGGCGGCCTACTCGGGTCTGATGGCTGGCTTCTTCTACTACATGGCGATGATCGCTGCGGGCGGGCCGCTCTATAACGCGGAAGCGCCGCTGGACATCTACATCTCCATGCTGTGCCACGGCACGATCTATTTCTGCGGCTTCGTCCTGCTCGCGGCCGAGCGCTTCTCCTGCCGTGAGCGCGGAAAGCTCCTGCTCGGTGTCGGCCTGATCGCCGCGCGCGCCGCGCTGCTGCGGCCGCTTGCCGCACGGCAGGGCCGTCAGCTCATCTATATCCTTCTGGACGCCGCTGCCGTCGACGTAGAACATCGTCGAGCCCGTCCCGGAGAGGCAGAGCAGTCCGCTGCCCGGCAGGCTCTGGAGGAACTGAACAAGTGAGTGCCAGAAATCAAATCATTCCGGTATTTATTCCGCATCTGGGCTGCCCGCATGACTGCGTTTTCTGTAATCAGAAACGCATTTCGGGCAGCCTTTTGCCTGCCGGCCCGGAGGATGTTAAAAGAGAAATCGAAGAAGCTCTGAAAAAACTGGCGGGAAAAAACGCGCCGCAGCTCGCGTTTTACGGCGGCAGTTTCACCGCTATCCCCGCGGAGGAACAGGAGACGCTTCTCCGCGCCGCAAAGCCGTATCTTGAAAGAGGGCTCATTTCGGGGATCCGGCTTTCGACGAGACCGGATGCGATAGACGGCACCGTGCTTGACAGACTGTCGTTTTACGGAGTGGATACGATAGAGCTTGGCGCGCAGTCGATGATCGACGATGTCCTGTGGCGGTCCGGAAGGGGCCATAAGGCAGGGGACACCGTGAGAGCTTCCGCGCTTATAAAAGAGCGCGGGTTCCATCTTGTGCTTCAGATGATGACCGGCCTTCCCGGAAGTACGGCGGAAAGGGATATAGAGTCTGCGGAGCGGATCGCCTCGCTAATGCCCGACGGCGTGCGGATATACCCGACGGTCATTATAAAGGACACGGGGCTCTATGATATGTGGATAAGGGGCGAATACCCGGAGCACACGGTCGAACAGGCGGTGGAGACGTGTTCCGAGATCGTTCCGATATTTGACGGCAAGGGGATAAATATTATAAGGATCGGACTTAACCCGACAGACGACCTTTCGGCGGGCAGCGCCGTCGCCGGCGCATACCATCCTGCGCTCGGAGAGCTTGTCAAAAGCCGCATAATGCTGAAAAAGGCGCTTACGCTCCTCGGACAAAGCTCCGGACGGGGAGTGGTCCTCGGCGTACACCCTTCCGAGATCTCACAGATGGTGGGACAGCACCGCTGCAATGCCGACGCGATTTGCAGGCAGCTGGGGTTTAAATGGGTGAAAATTGTCCCGGCGGAGGTCGCCAAGGGCGAAATTGTCGTAAGAGAGATTGCAAAATGAACTGATTTGCGGTATTCTTATTCTCATACAGTCATTTTGCAAAACAAGTGTGGAGTGTGTTTATGTACCTGAAAGCGCTGGAAATTCAGGGGTTCAAATCGTTTCCCGAAAAGACGAGGCTTACCTTTGAAAAGGACATAACGGCGATAGTCGGTCCAAACGGAAGCGGAAAATCCAATATCTCCGATGCCATACTCTGGGTCATGGGCGAGCAGCGCACCAAGGCGCTGCGCGGCGGAAAGATGGAGGACGTCATTTTCGGAGGCACGGAAAAACGGGGAAAACTGGGATTCGCACAGGTTTCCCTGATAATAGACAATTCAAAGCATATCTTCGATATGGACAATTCGGAGATAATGATAACCCGCCGCTATTACCGCGGCGGCGACAGTGAATACTATATAAACCGTGAGTCCGTCAGGCTGAAGGACATAACCGAGCTTCTGATGGACACGGGGCTTGGCCGCGACGGATATTCGATAATAGGACAGGGCCGCATTGCCGAGATCGTTTCCGCAAAAAGCACCGACAGACGCGAGATATTTGAGGAAGCAGCCGGTATATCGCGCTACCGCCACAGGAAAGAGGAGGCGGAGCGCAAACTTGCCAAAACGGACGAGAATCTTGTCCGCATCAAAGACAAGATAGACGAGCTCGAGCTTCAGGTAACGCCTCTGCGTGAACAGGCGGAGACCGCTAAGAAATATCTCGTTCTGCGCGACGAGATACGCGGACTCGAGATATCTGTGTGGCTGGAAAATCTGGATAAGCTCCGCTCCCAGGCGGAGACGGTCAACGCCGATTATGAGACCGCAAAGGCAAATCTTGAGCGGGCGCATACGGAGCTTGAGGCGCTGTATACGCAGAGCGAATCTCTGAGCGAAAAAATGCGGGAAAAGGATATCGAGATCGAAAACTGCCGCCAGCTGCTGAGTCAGGCGGAGGCACGTGTTTCGGAATGCGACAGCTCGGCGGCGGTGCTGCGTGCAAACATCGCAAATAACCGCGAGAGCATCGAGCGCATCCGGTCCGAGATAAACGAACAGGAAAACCGCGCACGCGGTATCGAGACACAGATCGACGAACGCAGGACCCGCATTGAAGAGATAGCTCACGAGCGGGAAAGGCTGTCCGCAGAGATGGAGAAGACCCTTGCTCAGAGCAGGACAAATGCCGAGGGCGGCGAGGAAAACGCCCGCGAAATAAGCGCGCTGGCGGCGGAAGAGTCGCAAAAGAACACGGCGCTTATGCAGTGCGGAACGATACTTTCAATGCTTGCCGACTCAACACGGGAGCTTCTTGACAGGGAGGCTGCCGCAGCTTCCGAAAGGGCGGGACAGCTGGACAGACGCGAATCTGCCGAATCGCGTCTTGCTGAGGATAAAAACGCACTTGCCAAAGCAGGAGAGCATGTGACAGAACTCAATAATGTAATATCGGGCTATCGTATGCGCGTCCAGACA
>CAKSXP010000244.1 GCA_934515035.1 uncultured Oscillospiraceae bacterium | reverse complement strand
TGTTTTTGCAGAGATTCCATCGAACGGCATGGGCGCTGTCATGCCCGGCAAAACCGAGGCTGTCCCCGTCGGACGATGGTAATATTCACCGCATAAGGAGAAGATATATGGAACGTATCAAACCCCGCACACTGTCGGGCTTCATGGAGCTTCTGCCGCGCGACCAGGCAAAAATGGAGCGCTTTATGCAGACTCTGCGGGAGAGCTATTCTCTCTACGGCTTCGCGCCGCTGGACACGCCGCTGATCGAGGCTTCCGAGGTCCTTCTCGCCAAGGGCGGCGGGGAGACGGAAAAACAGATCTATCGCTTTACAAAGGGTGACTCGGACCTTGCCCTGCGCTTTGACCTGACCGTCCCGCTTGCAAAATATGTCGCGCTCAACTATGGCCAGCTGGCTTTTCCCTTCCGCCGCTACCAGATAGGAAAGGTATACCGCGGCGAGCGGGCGCAGCGCGGCCGCTTCCGCGAATTCTACCAGGCCGATATAGACATAATCGGCGACGGCAAACTCGACATTATAAACGAGGCCGAGATACCGTCCATAATCTACCGCACATTCACGGAGCTTGGCCTGAAAAAATTCCGCATCAGGGTCAATAACCGCAAGATACTCAGCGGATTTTTCGGCCTGCTCGGACTGTCCGACCGCTCGGCGGAGGTCCTGCGCCCGGTGGACAAGCTCGACAAGATAGGCCCGGAGAAGGTCCGCGAGCTGCTTGTCGGGGAGGGCGTTTCCGAACAGAACGCGGACGAGATACTGCGCTTTATCTCCTTTGAGGGCACCAGCGCGGAAAAGATAGAATTCCTCGGAGGATATGCCGGAAAGAGCGGGCTTTTCGACGAGGGACTTTCCGAACTGCGCACGGTGGTCGGCTATCTGCCGGACTTCGGCGTGCCGGAGGAGAATTTCGAGATCGATCTGACCATTGCGCGCGGGCTGGACTATTACACCGGCACCGTGTATGAGACGACGATGACGGACCACCCGGAGATCGGCTCCGTCTGTTCCGGCGGACGCTATGACAACCTTGCCGGTTACTACACGGATAAGCAGCTGCCCGGCGTCGGCATCTCGATCGGGCTAACGCGGCTTTTCTATGTCCTGAACGAGCAGGGACTGCTTTCCGGCGAGACGGTGACCGCGCCGGCAGACGTTCTGATAATCCCCATGACGCAGGAGCTTGGTCATGCCGTTTCCCTTGCAACGACGTTCCGCTCGGCGGGGATACGCACACAGCTGTATTCCGAGCAGAAGAAGTTCAAGGCAAAGATGAATTATGCCGACAAGCTCGGCGTGCCCTTCGTCGTTTTCGTCGGCGAGGACGAGATCGCGCAGAACCGCGTTTCCCTCAAGGACATGCAGACCGGACAGCAGGTGACCGTGACGGCGGAGGAAGCGATAAGCGCCGTCAGGGAGACTGTTGAAAGAAAGAACCGCGCAAAGATAATCGCGGAGTGAACCGCCGCGATCGCTATACAGACCAAAATTTTATAAGAGGAGTAACATAAAAATGTTCCAGTCCCGTACACATACATGCAATGAGCTCCGCATCGGCAATGCGGGAGAAAGGGTCAAACTCTCCGGCTGGATGGAGAACATCCGCGAGGTCAGCTCCGCGCTGGCGTTTATCGTCATCCGCGATTTTTACGGCACGACGCAGATCGTTGCCGAGAGCGAGGAAATGGTAAAGCAGTTCAAGGCGATAAACCGCGAATCGACGATCTCCGTCGAGGGCGTTGTGCGCGAGCGCCAGAGCAAAAACGCAAAGCAGGCCACCGGCGATGTCGAGGTCGTGCCCGAGAGCGTCGAGGTGCTCGGCAGGTGCAGCCACAATGAGCTTCCCTTCCAGATAAACCGTTCGCGCGAGGCGGACGAGGCGACCCGGCTCAAATACCGTTATCTCGACCTGAGAAATCCCGCCGTCAAGGCGAATATCATCCTGCGCTGCAACGTCGTCGCGGCACTGCGCCGCAGCATGACGGAGCACGGCTTCCTTGAGATCACGACCCCGATACTGACGGCGTCCTCACCCGAGGGTGCGCGAGACTATCTCGTTCCCGCGCGCAACCACCCCGGAAAGTTCTATGCGCTGCCGCAGGCTCCGCAGCAGTTCAAGCAGCTGCTCATGACCTCCGGCTTTGACCGCTATTTCCAGATAGCGCCCTGTTTCCGCGACGAGGACGCGCGTGCGGACCGCTCTCCCGGCGAGTTTTATCAGATGGACATGGAGATGGCCTTTGCCGGTCAGGAGGACGTTTTCGCCATTATCGAAGATGTGCTCCCTCCGATATTCGCACAGTACGGAAAGTATAACATCGCTTCCTCCGCGCCGTTCAGACGCATACCCTATGCCGAGGCGCTGGAGACCTATGGTTCGGATAAGCCCGACCTGCGCATCGACCTGAAGGCCGTCGATGTGACGGAACTGCTCTCGGACTGCGGCTTCGGACCGTTTGAGGGCAATGTTATTAAGGCTGTCGCCATTTCCGGCTGCAAGCTGACCCGCAAGCAGATAGACAAGATCCTTGCCGACTGCGAGGTGCAGGCCGGCAGCAAGTCCTACTGGTTCAAGCTTGACGAGACCGGCGCCATCGCCGGAGGCGTTGCAAAATTCATTCAGGACAGAAAGGACGCCGTTATCGAAAAGCTCGCGCTGAGCCCCGATACGCTCGTCGTCCTGACCTGCGGCAGCACCGGCACCGCGCAGAAGGCCGCCGGCGTTGCGATAAAGACCTTCGGCGCGGCCTGCGAGGGGCATATGGACGCCGAACGCTATGAGTTCTGCTGGATCGTTGACTTCCCGATGTATGAGATCGGCGAGGAGTCCGGCGAGCTGGAGTTCTGCCACAATCCGTTCTCGATGCCGGCCGGCGGCCTCGATGTCCTGCTGAAGGCCGAGCGCGGCGAGATCGACCCGCTGACCATCACCGCCGACCAGTACGACCTCGTCTGCAACGGCGTGGAGCTTTCCTCCGGCGCGGTGCGCAACCACGATCCCGAGATCATGGTCAAGGCCTTTGAGCTCGTCCGCCTCGGCGAAGAGGACGTGAAGGCCAAGTTCCCCGCAATGTACAATGCATTCACCTACGGCGCGCCGCCTCACGCGGGCATAGCCCCGGGCGTTGACCGTATGGTCATGCTGCTGGCCGGCGAGGACTCCATCCGCGAGATCATCCCCTTCCCGATGAACAAGAACGCACAGGATCTGATGATGAACGCTC
>CAKSXP010000243.1 GCA_934515035.1 uncultured Oscillospiraceae bacterium | reverse complement strand
TGCTGTCATATTATTCCGAGCGGGTGTACGAATGTATGATAGAGTTTTTCGACCGTCTCAGGGAGTCGATAGACAATTGCAGCGGCTAATGAACCGATGACAGGATCCCGGTGCGGGCATGTATTCAAAAAGTCTCGCAGCGCAGGACTTTTTGAACTATGCCCGGCTCATAAAAAAGCAAAGGCGGACCGTCTTTGCAGGCATCATTCATTTCCAAAACGAAAAGGAGTTAAAAATGGAAAAATTTATACCCTATGAAAAGCTTTCAAAGAAGAAACAGCGCGAGATCGATAAGCTCAGGCGCAGGACCTGGGGACAGCTCAGCCCCATAACGAGAAAAACCGAAAACCCGAGGGCGTATAACAGGCAAAAGGCACGGAAACGGACATATGATCCGGATACCGTGCCTTTTTGCTTTCTGTTTTATCTCCCAGGCAGGCCGATAGTGATATGAATATATGAATAAGGGTTTGCCAATGTGCCCGGAAAGGATTATAATATAGAGCATCACAGGATCAGAGGTATGAGCTATGATAAAAAAACCGGAGCTGCTGGCTCCCGCGGGAAGCGTCGAGGGACTGCAAACCGCACTGAGGTTCGGCGCGGACGCGGTCTATGTCGGAGGACCGATGCTGCAATTGCGCGCGGACGCGGCCGCCTTTACGATGGAGGAGCTTGCCGGGGCCGTGTCGATGACGCATTCCCGCGGCAAAAAGCTGTATGTGACGGTGAATTCCTTCGTGAGGACCGGCGAACTGAAACAGCTTGCCGGTTATGCGCGCGAGCTCTGCGCGCTGGGGGCCGACGCTGTCATCGTCTCGGATATCGGCGCGATGTGCACGATAAGGGAGGCTGCGCCGGAGCTGGAGCTGCATGTCAGCACACAGGCAAACTGCCTTAATTCCGCGGCCGCAAGACACTATTATGAGCTTGGAGCAAAGCGGATCGTGCCGGCGCGGGAGATGACTCTGGAGGAAATACGCATTCTCCGCGCGGAGATACCGGAGGACATGGAGATCGAATGCTTCATCCACGGAGCGATGTGTATGGCCTATTCGGGGCGCTGCCTCATAAGCGCATATATGAACGGGCGCAGTGGCAACCGCGGCGACTGTTCCCAGCCCTGCCGTTACCGCTATGTTCTCAGTGAGGCGGGAAAGGACGGGGAATACTATCCGGTCGGGGAGGACGAGCGCGGCACGACCATACTGAGCTCGCGCGATCTGAACGCGATGCCGTTTCTGGACGAGCTCACAGCGGCGGGCGTAAGCTCGCTCAAGATCGAGGGCCGGATGAAGTCCTCTTACTATACCGCCACGGTCGTGAACGCATACCGCCGCCGTCTGGACGGGACGGCATCACCGGAGGAGTGCGAAAGAGAGCTTGACTGTGCCAGTCACCGCGAGTATTTCTCCGGCTTCTATTTCGGCCGGGCGCTGACGGCGAAGGCAGAGGCTCTCGGTTACCGGAGCGACTGTACTTTTATCGCGCTCGTCCTCGGCGAAGCGGAGGGCGGATACCTCATCGAGCAGCGCAACAATTTCAGCACGGGCGACCGGCTGGAAATACTCTCGCCAAACTCGCTCGGCCTTGACTTTGAAGTCGGGGAGATGACAACGGAGGAGGGCGAAACGGTGACCTATGCGCCGCATCCGCAGCAAAAGCTGATCATAAAATGTCCCCATAAGCTCGAGGCGGGGGACATTCTTCGCAGACGTATGAAATAACAAAATGGAGGTCAATAAAAATGGCGAACAATAATGCGATACCCAAAAGAAGTGAAGTGCCTGAGGAACTGACCTGGGACCTTGCGGCCGTGTTTGAAAGCGACGAGGCATGGCTTGCCGAATATGAAGCGCTGGGAAAACTGCCCGAAGAGATCGCCGCGTTCCGCGGAAAGCTCGGGGAGAGCGCGGAAGTGCTTCTCGACTGGCTCCGGCAGAACGATGAGGCCGACATTCGCCTGCGCTCGCTCATGGTCTATGCCAACTGCAAGAGCGACGAGGACACGGCGAACAGCTATTATCAGGATATGCGCGGCAAGGCTATGAGCGTCATCGTTGCCGTCGGCAGCGCTGCGGCCTTCTCAACGCCGGAGATAATGGCGATACCCGAGGAGACGCTGGAGCGCTTCTATGCCGAAAAGCCGGAGCTTGAGACATACCGCCGCAGCCTTTACCAGATCCGCCGCCGCGCAGAGCACATACTCTCGCCCGAGTGCGAGCAGCTTCTCGCATCCGCGGGAGAGATGGCAAACGGCCCGGACAGCATCGGCAGCGTGCTGCGCAATGCGGACCTGAAGTTCCCGGAAGTCACCAGCGACGAGGGCGTGACCTATCCGCTGACGAGCGGTTCGTTCGTGCCGCTGCTCGAGAGCGCGGATGTGAACTTCCGCAAAAAGGTCTTTGAGACATATTATGACCGCCTCGCAGAGTTCAAAAACACGATCGCCGCAACTCTGGACGCGCAGTTCAAGCAGCTCCGCTTCTTTGCAAACGCGCGCGGATATGCCAACACGCTTGAGGCATCGCTGGATGCGACCGAGGTCCCCGTCGCGGTATATATGAACCTGATAGACGCCGTGCACGCGAATCTTGACAAAATGTACCGCTATGTTGCTCTGCGCAAGAGGATGCTGGGACTTGACGAGCTGCACATGTATGACGTCTATACTCCGATAGTTGCCGACGCGGCCGAGACCATAAGCTTTGAAAAGGCCAAGGACACCGTTCTGGACGCGCTTTCCGTCCTGGGCGAGGATTACATCGCCATGCTCAAAGAGGGCTTTGAAAACCGCTGGATAGACGTTTATGAAAATCAAGGCAAGCGTTCCGGCGCATATTCCACCGGCGCCGCCAGACCGCATCCGTTTGTGCTGCTCAACCACAAGAACAACCTTGACAGCATGTTCACGCTTGCGCACGAGATGGGACACGCCCTGCACAGCTATCTCAGCACAAAGAACCAGCCCGTGTGCACCAGCGACTATGTCATTTTTGTCGCTGAGGTCGCGTCCACCTGCAATGAGGTCCTGCTCATGAGGTATCTGCTCGGAAAAACGGAGGACAAGCGCCAGCGTGCGTATCTGATAAACCATTTCCTCGACCAATTCAAGGGCACCGTATATCGCCAGACGATGTTTGCGGAGTTCGAACTGGAAATGGGACGCATGTCCGAACGGGGCGAGTCGCTGACGGCGGACGCGCTCAGCGCGAAGTATCACGAGCTCAATAAGCTGTATTT
>CAKSXP010000242.1 GCA_934515035.1 uncultured Oscillospiraceae bacterium | reverse complement strand
ACCCTCCGGAAAGTTCTGTATCGCGATGCCTATCGTCAGCGCAAAGGCCCCCGCCAGCGTCATCACCGAACCGCTGGACTTTATTCCCGCGAACACGACGCCAACGGCCATGCCCTCCGGTATGTTGTGCAGTGTTACGGCGAGCACCAGCATCGTGGATCTGCCGAACTTTGACACTCTGCCCTCCGGCTTATCCGAATCCATATGCAGGTGCGGTATCAGGCTGTCCAGCAGCAGCAAAAATCCTACGCCAAGCAGAAATCCTCCTGCCGCGGGCAGCCAGCCCGTTCCCCCGGCGGACAGCGACATATCTATCGCGGGGATTATCAGCGACCAGACTGAGGCCGCTATCATAACGCCGGAGGCAAAGCCCAGCATAGCTTTCTGTATGCCGGGACGCAGCTCACCGCGCAGGAAAAACGCCATCGACGCGCCCAGCGACGTGCCGACCAGAGGCAGCAGTATGCCTGCCGCCACCATCAATGTTTCACTCATATCATATCCTCCATGAAAAACCCGTGACGCAGCTCGGGTTATATGTTATAATCTCTTGTACACCTATCATATTCCGCGGACGCGGATTTGACAATCCACTTTTTGAAAGGAGACTCTGCCACATGGCTCTGCAAAGCGAAAACGGCTCCATATCCTCCGCCGCGCCGGAGGTGCAATAAGTAAGCTTCGAGGTCCGCATGGCGTTTCATGCCGGATATGCCCAGTACCGGGAGTGGACCAGCGGCACGACCTTCCACAGCGGCATAGGATATTTTCATCCCTTCGGGCAATGCCGCTACTATATGGGCGATACCGACATCGCGGAGGCAAAAGACTTTCCCCTTTCCGGATATTTCAGCGAAGGCTGGGAAAAGGATTTCTGCGAGATGGGCTTTGCCATATACCGCCTGCCCGACGGCGACATCTATGCCTACGACGGCATTTTCGGCGCGCTGATAAAGGGCACCGAAGGGCTGGGGCTTGACGTTCCCTCCTTCCGCAACGACATTCTCATAAACGTCGTTGTCGGCGGCACGGGCCGCTATGAAGGCGCCGTCGGAATACTCTCCGGCACCGCCGAGGGCAGCGGAGACGCCAAGGAAGTAAAGCCCGGCTTTTTCCTTCCCGAGGGACTTCTCAAGCTCCTCTCCGGTTATATAAAAATCCCTGTGAAAGGCTGATGCCCCATGATTACCGCAACCGACGTATTCTCCTCTTACCTGCAAACCGGCCGCCGCAAAGCGGAAATGAGCGTGCCGCGCATGCTCCTGCTCGGCTTCTTCGCCGGCATGTTCATCGCGCTGGCCGGGGTCGGCGCCACGGCCGCGGGCGTTTCGATCGCTTCTCCGTCCGTCTCCAAGCTCATAGGCGCGCTCGTTTTTCCCGCCGGTCTTGCAATGGTCGTGCTCTGCGGAGCGGAGCTGTTCACGGGCAATAACCTGATGGTAATGCCGCTGCTCTCGCGCGAGATACGCCTTTCCGGCATGCTCAAAAACTGGCTGTTCGTCTATATCGGCAACTTTGCCGGCAGCGTTTTCATCGCGTTCATGGCCGTTTACAGCCACACCTTCTCGCTGTTTGACGGCGCGCTTGCGCAGAGCGCGGTGTCCGCCGCGGCGGCAAAGGCGCAGCTCGGCTTCGGCAATGCGTTCCTGCGCGGAGTTCTGTGCAACGTGCTGGTCTGCCTTGCCGTGTGGATGTCGATGAGCGCAAAGTCCGCCGGCGGCAAGCTTGCCTCGCTGTATCTTCCGATCATGCTGTTTGTCCTCTGCGGCTTTGAGCACAGCATCGCAAACATGTATTACATACCCGCCGGTATCTTCGCCGCGTCCGAATACGGCATTGAGGCCGCGGGTCTCGGCTGGTCCGGTCTTGTCACAAACCTTGTTCCGGTAACGCTCGGCAACCTGACCGGCGGCGCCGTCATCGTCGGCGGCGGCTTCTGGCTCGCCTTCCGCGGCAGATAAGCGCCGAACCGCCTCATCCAGACATACAAAGCACGAACCCCCGCGGCTTCATCGCTGAAACCGCGGGGGTTTTTGTCAGAATGGGAGCCTGTTCAAAAACGGGAACATCTGCTTCAGGTTTTCTACCAGTCCGTCCACATTGCCGTGGGACACGACGGAATCGAACCCTCCGCCGAGGAACAGCGACACGACCAGCATGGCTATCCCGATAACGAGTATCGCCGCGCAGACGATGAGGATAACTCTGAACGCTTTTTTCATTTGTCCTCACCTCCGGTCAGTCTGAAGAGATATACGATCCCGGAAACGAGCGGCTTTACGACGGCAACGATCAGCCATACGGCAAGGAAAAGAAGAAATACGCCGAGGGCAAGGGCTATCGCCGCGATGCCGAACAGGAACAGGGCGTCCGTAAAGACCGGAGATGCCCAGAGTCCCGCAAGGACGGATACCGCCGCCGCGCAAAGTCCGCCGGCACCCGGAGCAAAAACGACCGCGCACGCTGCAAGCAGCACGCACAGCAGCATAGTGCCGCCTGTGACTGTCAGCGTTATCAGAGCGCCTCGCCCGCGGGACGCTTTTTTGTCCTTTTCCTGCTCCTGCTTTATCTCCGGCGCGGGATTTTCCCCGCCGAACAGCTCGGAAAGCGCCGGTTTTGCCGTTTCGCCTTCAGCTTTAGCTTCGACTTTGATTTCCGCTTCGGTTTTGGCTTCGGCTTCAGCTTCCGCTTTTTGCTCCGGCTCCTGCGCGGTTTCCGGTTCGGGTTCAGGTTCGGGCGTCTGCTCTTCGCCGGACGACGTCTCCTGTTCCGTTTCCCGCTCCTGCTCCGGCTTCGGCTCCTGCGGAGTCTCCTCCTCGGGCTCCTGCACGGGCTTTTCCGTTTCCTCCGGTTCCGCTTTCGCGGGAGCCGCGGTGGGCGTATAGCTTCTGGATACTTTTATGGCCAGCGCCGTCGGTGTTCCGAGCCGGGCAATGATCCCGGCCTCGCCTTCCGGCCCGACTTCATCAAACTTTGCGTTGAGCTGCTTGAGAAACGCCGCCCTGTCATGCTCTGCCATGAAGGACAGAAGCTGCGTCAGCTCTGCAATGAATCTCTGTTTGTTCAAGCGGTACTCACCTCCGATGAGTTTGGTATACATAACACTGTACCGCACTCATTATAGAGGCAAGCCGCCGCAGGGTCAAGTCTTTTTCATTCAATCCGTCCTTATCTCAAGCTGGCGCAGCTTTGCGTCATTTTTGAACACCTTTACCAGATAAAGCTCCTCCGGCTCCAGCGGACCGAAC
>CAKSXP010000241.1 GCA_934515035.1 uncultured Oscillospiraceae bacterium | reverse complement strand
ATGGTAAACTCGCCCGCATCCTGCCGGATCGCCGTATAGGTCTCACCCTCCGGCGCGGAGAGCGTCACGGAGTAGCTGCCGGGGAAGACCGGCGCGCTGGCCGCCTGACCGTTGTATTCCACCGTAACGAAAGGGCTGTTGTCCAGCGTTACGCCGTACCTCTCGATCGTGGGATTTGACAGGCTGCCGGTGTAGGCTGTGCCGTTGAAGGCACCGCCGGAGGGGCTGGTAAAGCCGGTGATCTCCGCGTCATTCGCTTTTTGTACCGTAATGGTAACGGTGGTAATCGACGGGCCATATGTCGCGTCTCCCGGATAGATGGCCCGCAGCTCATTGTCGCCCAAATGGAAGAGATCCGGCATAACATCATAAGTAGAGCCGACAAGCTTTTTCCCGTTGATGTAATACTCTATCCGGGAATTAAGATCATCTCTCCTTTGACCATCAGCACTCACAACCGTGAATGCATTCAGATCTGTAGCCCCAAACTTGGTGGGAGAATCGACTGTGACCTGTATTTTGACTTCAGTTGTCGGATTGCTGGCTGAGTTGACAATTAAAATGAAGTCCTGCTGAATCTCGCCGCCGTTGGCGTCCGGCGCAAAGACGGAGATCTGGTATACGCCGGAAGAGAGGGAACCGGAGATCAGAATCCCTTCAGGCATATTATTGACAGGATCCCCATCCGAAGCGGAAAGCCAAATGAAATCACCGCTTTCCAGGGATATCTGTGCCTCAAAGTCGTTTTCTTCATTTGCCGTTTCGGAATAGGTGCGGCCCTCACAAGTTACCTCATAGCGGAAGGGTATTGTTGTAAGCGTCGCCTGATCAGAACCGGAAGGGCTCTCCCATGTAACAGGAATATAGGAATTCTCCTGACCAATCTCCGTTGTAGTCAGCGTCTTGCTCGGCTCGGTAATCTGAAAGCTTTTGACAAATGCGGGGATCTCCGGCATGGCTGAGGTTTTCCAGCTGTTTCCGTCCTGAGCCAGAGTAAGGTCGCTCTGCGTGGGGTGGGGCACAAAGCTGACTGCCGCGCTGTTTGTGCCAGCTGTGATATACGTATGGTCGTACTCCGCGGGGCCGGATTTCCCGTTGTAATAGCTTCCGCTGGTCTCAAAGCTGTATGTACCGTCGAAAGTTCCGGTGATCGTCAGCGTGTCATTTTTGCCGAGAATGATTTTGCTGTCTCCGCTGCCGGACAGGCTATTGATGGTCATGGCGTTTGACGCGGAAAGATCCACGGTCGCGCCGGAGAGCACCACGTCAGCACTTGCGTTAAGCTCCACGACGGCGGCATAGCCGCCGTTGACCGTGAGACTGCTCAGGCCGGAGAGATTGAGCCGCTTGCTCTCCCCGGCATCGGAGATCGTCAGGACAAAGCTATCCGCGCCGCTGCCGTCCACCGTGGTCAGGGCCTTGGCTCCGGCAATGGTCTCGCCGTCCATAGAAACGGTGACCGCGCCGGAAACCGTATATTGCGCATTTGCGTCTGGTGCGGGCGGCTCTGAGGTATCAAACCAGTTATCACGAATGATGTCTGCTGCTTTCGCACCGCTGCCGTAGATGCTGCCCACGGTGCAATTCGTCAGTGCGATGGTCGCGGCGCCGTCATAGGTTCCGTTCATGCTGCCGGCGTGGATATTGCCAAATTCACTGTTTGTCAGGGTCAAAGCAGCATCGCTGCCTGCGGCAATGCTGCTCTGGCTGTCCAGCCCGCCGCCAAAAAGATGGACCTCACGGGAGCCGGAGCCGCGCGTGACGTTTGTGGCGGTAAAGCTGTGACCGTTAACAAAAATGGCGTTGTGATACTTGTTCGCCAGATTCAGCTCGACATTCACCAGTTCTACGTCCGCCGCCAGCAGAATGCCGGAGGCACGGACGTACAGCTCGCCGGTCGAACTGCCGTCTCCTGTAATGGTGACCGCCTTATCAATGACGACCGGGGCATCCTCATCGGTCTGCGCATTGATAAAGCCCTTGCCCTTGATCACGATGGTATCGCCATCCTGTGCATTTTTCAGCGCGTCCTCAAAGTTGGCATAGGGCTGGGCGGACGAACCGGTTTCCGTTCCCTTGTAGTTCATATCTGTGTAGATCGTATTGCCCGCCGCAAATGCCACCGTTGGCAGCAGTGTCAGCAGCAGAGCGAGCGTGAGGAAGGTGCTCAGGATTCGTTTCTTCATAGTCGTTCTCCCTTCTGTTTCTTTCTTGTGGGTACTTCTATTCATGCGCATTCCGCGCGTGAAGCCTCAGTATACGGTATCTTAATGACATTGACCATGTTCCGGACATAATAGAATGTGACCTGCCGGTTTCCGTCGGGCATATGGACGTTGTATTCGCCCTCATTGGCGCCAGTCAGCGTACCGGTCGTCTCTACGCCGTCCTTATAGGTGATACCGGTGTTGTAGGAGTAGGGATATCTCTGTAAATTCCAATTTACTGGACTTATCGTACCATAAAGCAAAAGCGTTTGCAACCGAATTTGCTGACAGGAATATCTGCATATTCGCAAGAAAAATAGGCAATGTTCACTTGACCGCAGGAAACAGCAAATTAGTCGTTTTGACAAGCGGGCGCCGAGCGTTCCGGCAACACGCAGAGCACACCAAGGGCAGTAATAGTCCCCACATTGCGCGTACAGAAAGCCCTGCACACCAAGCGTGAAAACGCAGCATTGCCAAATTGTAAACAGGGCAGCGCAGCCAAGCAGGGCTGCGGCGCCGGAGGAAGCGGACATACGCCACAGGCGTGCATCCGCTTCCTCTGGCCGTCCTTTTGCGTGATGAGGGACGGTCAAATCCCTGCACAGCTGCACAAGAGTGAGGCCCCGTGTTTCGGCGTGTAAGCCGCTATGTGCGATTTTTCTCAGAAAGCCAAGCATGTACTCAATTTCGAGAGTGAAAGCGAACGTGAACCATTTGTGAGAGAATGTCCAAAGTAAGACTGAAATGGAATTGTGGCGATAAAAATGTCTGCGTGTATAACGGTAGAGCGAAGCGTACCATGCAGGAGTCCTATGGAGTAGATTTTCGGTGCTCTTCGAGCTTTTTTCAAGGACGAAAGAAGAAGCAGTCGGCTATGGGTTTGTCAAGGGATAAAATTACAGTTCGCGTGTATAAGGGGTATATCGGAAAAGGGCGCAGAGAATCAGGCCCTTTGCGGGCCGGATGAAAATGATGCAGCTCAGTTAACCGGCAGATTGCAAAATGGGTTGGTACGGTTGTCCATCCCGGAGGACAGCGAAGATCACAGCGGTCAT
>CAKSXP010000240.1 GCA_934515035.1 uncultured Oscillospiraceae bacterium | reverse complement strand
ATATTGCACGGGACGTCATCGTTTCGCGCAGAAGTTTGACGCGGCGCTTATATTCGTCCATCGTGACCTGTTTTTCCCATTGGAACGGGCTGTGGGGCTTCGGGACAAAGCAGGAGGTGGAAACCGTTATGCGCACTCCCCTGCTCTTGTTCGAGGCGTTTTTCTTCCATGTTCCAAGAACCTTCATCGCAAGATCCGCGATCCCAACAACATCCTCGTCGGTCTCCGTGGGCAGACCCAGCATGAAATAAAGCTTGACGCCGTTCCAGCCGCCCTCAAAAGCGATACGGCAGGACTCCAGAAGATCCTCTTCCCGCACATTCTTGTTTATTGCATCACGCAGACGCTGACTTCCGGCCTCCGGAGCGAACGTAAGGCCGCTTTTGCGCACCTTCTGCACGCGCTGCATAATGTCCATCGAGAAATTATCCGCTCTCAGAGACGGCAGCGACAGGCTTATGCCGCGTCCCTCGCAATAGTCGAGGAGGCCGTCGCACAGTCCGGCTAGTCCGCGGTAATCGCTCGTACTCAGCGAAAGCATCGATATTTCCTGATATCCGGTGTTTTTCAGCGCCTCGGTCCCCTGTTTTACGAGTGTCTGCACGCTTCGCGAGCGAACAGGCCGGTAGCAATATCCGGCCTGGCAGAAGCGGCAGCCGCGGATGCAGCCGCGAAAGACCTCGACGCTGACACGGTCGTGCACTACCTCTGTTGTGGGAACTACCGGAGCGACGGGAAACGGGCAGTTTTCAAAGTCCTCGATGATACGCTTTGTGACTGTTTCGGGCGCGCCGTCGAGCCGCTTTATCGCGCAGATAGTTCCGTCTTCGCCGTATTCCTCGGTATACAGCGAAGGGACATATATGCCGCCGATCCCGGAAGCCCTGAGCAAAAACGTCTCTTTGCTCCACCCTTCCGCCTTTGCCGTCTTGAACAGCTCCAGCAGCTCGCAGTTAACTACCTCTCCCTCGCCGATTATCATGACGTCTATAAACGCCGACATGGTGCCGGGGTTGCAGAAGGCGGTACCGCCGCCTATGACAAGGGGCGTGAGCTCCGCCCTCTCACTGCATCGTTTGGGAATACCCGCAAGGTCGAGCATGTTCAGCACATTCGTATATGCCATCTCATATCCGACGGAAAATGCCAATATGTCAAATTCGCTTATCGGGTCTCCGCTTTCAAGCGCGTAAAGAGGCAGGCCCGCCTTGCGCATCTCTTCCTCCATATCGAACCATGGAGCAAAAACCCGCTCACACCATACGCCCTCTACGCCGTTCATCACGGAATACAAGATCTTCATGCCAAGGTTTGACATGCCGATCTCGTAGGTATCCGGAAAGCAGAACGCCAGACGCACGGAAACCTCGTCCTTATTTTTTATTATCTGATTGTATTCGCCGCCGGTATACCTTGCGGGCTTTTGGACCCGGGGCAGAATACGCTTTAATCTTTTGTCCATACTCGCTCCATTACGTGCCGAGATGTTTTCGGCGTGATGATTTATTTTACAACGCCAACAGAGATTTTACAAGAATATAATGACAGCCAGACGCCGGATAAGAGCAGAGCGGCGCCATACCCTCTGATCATCAGCATCAGTCCCGTGAACATCATTGCAGCGGCCGCCGCAGTCGTTACCCACGCTGCACAGCGCTCGCCAGCCAGGCATGACAATACGCGGCCGCCGTCGAGCGGAAGCGCCGGTATCATGTTGAAAACGGAAAGTATCAGACTTATATCCGCAGTACACAGCAAAAAATCGCTTTCAAAAACCGTTCCCGCCAGATGGGAAACAGCCGCGAATATGATCCCTCCCACCGGTCCCGCCAATGCCGCAAAAACCTCCTGTCCGCGTGACAGATTTCCGATATAGTCCATGGAAAAGCCAAAGACCTTCATTTCCAGCTTCCTTATCCGGCATCCGCACACACGAAGCGCCAGCACATGCCCAATTTCGTGCACGGCGGCCGCCGGCACCGCCGCCGAGACAAGCCCGGTCGTATCGAAGAAAAACAGCAGAGCCGCAAACAGAAGAAATTGCGGGCTGGCATAAACATTAAACCGTTTCACAGTATCTCGTTCGCCGCCGTATAGTATTCCGGGTTAAGATAGGTCCCGTTCAATTTCAGTTCGAAATGAAGATGCGGTCCCGTCGCTAACCCCGTCGATCCTACCTGTGCTATCGTCTGTCCGCAGCATACCTCGTCCCCCGTGCTCACCAGCAGCTCGCTGCAATGCGCATACAGCGTTTCGCAGCCGTTATCATGCACAATAATAATATACTTTCCATAGCTGTCGCATTCCGTTGCGAGCCGGACCGTGCCGTCCGCGAATGCCGCTATCGCGTCGCTGTGGTTGGCGGCAAAATCCGTTCCGTAGTGAAATTTGACAACGCCCTGAATCGGATGCAGTCTGTATCCGAACCCTGATGACGACATTCCGGGTATCGGCGACGTATAGTCTATCCCCAGATCGTAATACTCGTATGATACCGTGTCTGGAAGCCCGATCGAAGCATATTCCGCCTGCGATTCCTTAAACGCTTCAACAGCCGCCTGCCTTTGTTCCTCAAGCGCCGCCGCTTCAGCTGCTTCCCGGCTGATCTCCCGCTGCGCAAGGGACCGCATGTTATAGTAATTCTGCGGCATAATGATGTTTGTCCGGCTGGTACTTTCTTCCTGCGGGCAGGACTGCTCCCGCTCGGATACGTTCTCCGCGGCTTCCGTACCGCCGCTTATCATAGCCGTTATGCTCTCGTCAGACGCTGATATTATTTCGCTGCACAGTCTGGCGTTTTTTCCCGCTCCGCCGTCGCCGTCTATAAGGTTCATCACCACACAGGCGGCTTTATACGCCGTGGATGGAAATATGAGCTTAACGCAGGTCAGCGCCACAAATACCGCGGCGCAAAAATATACCGACAAAGACTTTTTGGTCATAAGCATCCCCCTCCTGAAGTGATTTTACTCAGGTTTATGATGCAGTATGACGATTTGTCCAATTTTGTCCTTGACAATCAGGAAGATTATATCTATAATAAAAAAGCTGTTTCGGGGTGTAGCGCAGATGGTAGCGCGCATGGTTCGGGACCATGAGGCCGCGAGTTCAAGTCTCGCCACTCCGACCATGCAGAGTGTCCTTATAGGATCTGAGTATCCTGTAATGGACACTCTGCTTTTTTATTTCTCACAAAGTTCATACCGCAACCTGTTCCGGGGCGTAGCTGAGTGCTACGCCTTTTCTTGTTTCCATGATAATGTCGGC
>CAKSXP010000239.1 GCA_934515035.1 uncultured Oscillospiraceae bacterium | reverse complement strand
CAGAAGGGCTGAGCGAGAGTGATATAGCAAAAATACTCTCCGCCGGAACGACCGCGGAGCGTCTCGCTTCGACCATAGTCGATTGCGCCATAAGAGGCGGAAGCAGAGACAACGTAACGGCTGTCATCGTAAAGGCGGCCGGGACCGCATACGCTCTTGCCTACGAGGCGGAGCCGACTATTGACAACGGCATAAACCCGGTGTTTGCTTCATCTGAGAAAAAGAAACTGAGCAATGTCAAAACTGCGATCCTTTGGACTTTATGTATTCTGCTTTCATTTGGCATAGGCATGCTTTTGCCGCTTATACTCGAGCTATTATGATCCTGGAGGCCGGAACATGGATATCAGCTGTTTTACCCCGCTGTGGGGAAATTGGGAGATCGACGCTCTGATAGGTCAGGGCAGCTACGGCAAAGTATACCGCGCAAAACGGACGGAATTCGATAAGACATATTATTCGGCCGTCAAGCACATTTCTGTGCCCTCTTCACAGAATGAGGTCGACTCTCTTTTTGCGGATGGCGTTGTAAACGACGCTCGATCGCTTCAGGCATATTACGATAATCTCCTTCAGAGACTGATGCGCGAAATAGACATAAATGTCAGCCTGAAGGGGCATACGAACATCGTCTCATATGAAGACCATATGGTCATACCGCGCAAGGACGGGCCCGGATTTGACGTGTTTATACGCATGGAACTTCTGACGCCTCTGCCGCAGCTGCTGCAGCAGAGGCCGATAACCGAAAACGAAGTGCGGAAGCTTGGCGCGGATATCTGTTCCGCGCTGGAGGTAATGGCCAAATACAACATCCTCCACCGCGATATAAAGCCGAGCAATATTTTCGTCAGCAGCAGCGGAGAATATAAGATCGGGGATTTCGGAGTCTCCAGAACCATGGATTCCGCCGCAAACGGAGTTACTATGGCTGGGACCCTCAACTATATGGCGCCCGAACTCAACCGCGGACAGAATGTCAGCCTCAAGTCGGATATGTATTCTCTCGGGCTTGTCCTGTACAGGCTCTGCAATGCTAACAGGGCCCCCTTTGTGCCTCTTCCTCCCGCACCAGCAACAGCCGATATGATGGAGGCTTCCAACGCGGCACGGTTCAGCGGCCGCTCGCTGCCCGCACCGGCATATGCTTCTCCGGAACTGGCAGCCATAATACTCAAGACCTGCGATTTTTACCCGGAAAACAGGTTTGCAAACGCAAGCGAGCTCAAAAAAGCGCTTCTCGGCGGTCCGGTTCCCGCCACGCCGCCCCGACAGGATGCTCCCGTTCAGCAAAAATCAAAGAAGTGGATGATCCCGGTCGTCGCAGCAGGCATCGCGATCGTAGTACTCATTGCGGCAATAATTTTTATTCTGGCTAACGCGGACCGCAAGAAGGACTCGGATACTCAGAATTTTTACGGCCAATTGACATCAGACGTTGAAAAAGCCGCTGCTTCGAAAACGCCGCAGGAAACGCCCGAAGCATCTCCTGCAAATAACTGCGGGCTTGAAGAGTCCGCGGCCGATTTTGTGGAGATCAGTTCGGGGATCGGCCAGACGCTTGATCCCGATGAGCCGTATTACGACGTCTGCCTGCCGCAGTTTGTCGAAAATTCGTCCGGCGCGGCTGAACTCAATGAACGCATACTTGCTGACTTTTCCTATGTTATAAACCCGGACAGCTATGCCGGGCCGATGATAGAGGTCATATCATATGAACTGGTCAGAAATGGAGACGTATGCGCCGTTGTGATATCGGAAACCTATGCGGAAAGAAACGATTCGACCGTACCTTCCAGCACGTTCCATTCGCCCTACAACTCGTATGTAACGGCGTATTATTTCGACGAGAAAACGGGAGAATGTATTTCAGGTGCAGACTATGCCGCCGCATGCGGTTTTTCCGAAAGTGAAATAACCGATGCGTATTATTCGCAGTTTTCCGTCCCCAATATGAGAATTGACGATATTGAGTTTTATATCGGAAACGGTGGAGAGCTGGTGTTCGGCGGATATATGGACATGGTTCACAACATAAACGCATCATTCCATGATTATGCCGTATTCCGCGCCGACTATACCTGGGAAAACGCGAATATAAGCGCGATGAACAACGGCGGGCATCTTGCGACGATAACTTCCGACGATGAGTTTGATACCGTCATCCAGCTGGCCTCGGCATCCGCCGCCAAATACTTCTGGCTTGGCGGGCATACTGCCGATACGGGGAACGGTATATCCGCGTGGTGGACGACGGGCGAAAACGTACCGGCAAAATACTGGTGCGCTGGAGAGCCCTCCGGCTCGGATAATAATGTAGTTGAGGACTGTATAATGCTCTGGTATCTGGAGCAGTATGGCGGCTGGACGCTCAATGACATTATGAATGATCCGATTGCCTATGTTAACTATTACAAAAACAATCTTGCTTATATCGTTGAATATGGGGACGGATATACCGGCAATGAACGTCCCTGAGCTTACCGGGAGATAATAATGAAAAAGAGTTTTTTGGTTTCCGCATTCGTGATCCTGCTGGTTCTGTTTATTATGTCGGCGGGCACTTATGCATTTCTCAGAATACGAGCCGCGGACAATACGGAAGACGCTGCCGTATCTCCGGCAATTACGCCTGAGGTCCAGACAAGCACGCCCGAAGTTCCACCTCCGACCGAAGAGCCGGTTCAGGAGAACACGCCGGAGCCGGTCGTAACAGAACCTCAGCCTGACTATTCGCAGCGCGCACAAGAGATATTGGACGGACTCACGCTTGAAGAAAAAATCGCGCAGATGATGATAGTTTATCCTTCCGACTGGCAAAGTGAATTGACTGTCGGCGGGCTTGTCTATTCCGAATCGGATATTCCTTCCCGCGAAGCGGTGATCGCAAGCATCAATGATTATCAGTCTAAGGCGTCCATCCCTCTGTTCATCTGCGCCGATGAGGAGGGCGGCACTGTAAGAAGGACCCGGAACATAAGCGGCATTGAACAAATCGGGCCGATGCTGTCATATAAGGACAAAGGCGTGCAGACGGCACATGACAATGCATCCACCATTGCTTATTATATGAAGGACCTCGGCTTTAACCTCGACTTTGCTCCGGTAGCGGATGTTCCTACAAATCCCAATGATACCGTTATCGGTACCAGAGCGTACAGCGACAATTTTCTCCAGGCGGCAGAGCTTATCCCGTCCGCCGTTGAAGGCTTCCACGATGGTGGCATCGCCTGCTGTCTGAAGCATTTCCCGGGGCATGGCTCGGCAG
>CAKSXP010000238.1 GCA_934515035.1 uncultured Oscillospiraceae bacterium | reverse complement strand
ACGCTTTTCGGCGCCCGTCCTCCAAAGGGGCAGGAGCTGGATGACCACTACTTCGGCTTTATCAAGATGCGCATTTCCGCGTTTATGAGCGAGCTGAACGAGGAACTCTGGAAGCTCGGAGTGCTCGCCAAGACCGAGCATAACGAGGTCGCGCCCGCGCAGCACGAGCTTGCGCCCATATACTGCAAATGCAACGTCGCCGTTGACCATAACCAGATAACCATGGAAATAATGCGCAAGGTGGCAAAGCGCCATGGACTGACCTGCCTGCTGCATGAAAAACCGTTTGACGGCGTTAACGGAAGCGGAAAACACAATAACTGGGCTCTTTCCACGGACACCGGGGTCAACCTTTTCGAGCCCGGCGATACACCGGAACAGAATGCGCAGTTTCTGCTCTTCCTCTGCGCCGTTATCAAGGCCGTCGATGACTATCAGGAGCTTCTGCGCAGCACCGTTGCCGGCGCGGGAAATGATCACCGGCTCGGAGCCAATGAAGCGCCGCCCGCGATAGTTTCTATCTTTGTCGGAGACGAACTTGGCGCTATTCTCGATTCCATCGAACAGGATAAGCCCTATGACAAGGTCGAGCGCCGTATTCTTCAGATCGGGGTCGATGCTCTTCCGGCATTTCCGCGCGATACGACGGACAGGAACCGCACGTCTCCCTTCGCCTTCACCGGAAACAAGTTTGAATTCCGCATGCTCGGCTCTTCAATGTCGGCTGCCGACACCAATACCGTGCTCAACACCATTGTTGCGGACGCGCTCTGCTCCTTTGCGGACGTTCTTGAGAAGACCGACGATTTCAACGCGGCTCTTCACAAACTCATCCGCGATACTATCTGCGAGCACAAGCGCATCATCTTCAACGGCAACGGCTACGACGAGAGCTGGGCCGAAGAGGCCGCGCGCAGGGGCCTTGCCAACAACCGTTCGACGGATACCGCCGTTCTGTGCATGACGGACGAGAAGAATATCCGCCTTATGGAGCGGTTCGGCGTCCTGACCGAGACGGAGATGTACTCCCGCCGCGAGATCATGCTTGAGAACTACTGCAAGCAGATAAATATCGAGGCACGCGTTATGAGCGAAATGTTCCGCTGCGACATTCTGCCCGCGGTGATCGATTTTTCCCGGGAACTGGCCGACGCCATAAACGCCAAGGCCGCGGTTCCGGGAGTTAAGGTTCCGGCGAGGGCCGAGACCGAGACACTTATGAAGGTCTCTTCTCTCTGCGACGAAGCTTATGACCGCTGTGCCGCGCTTGATGAAGCGGTAGAAAAGACCGCAGCCATTGCAGAAATGGCGGAGCGCGCCCATTCCTGCCGTGAGAATATAGTTTACGCAATGGATGAGCTTCGCGACACCGTGGATACCATGGAGACGCTTGTCAGCAAGAAGTGCTGGCCGTATCCCAGCTACGGACGGCTGCTCAACCGCGTCTGAACAACAAAAAACGTGCCCGCATGGGGATCTGTCGGGCGGGACTGTAAAGCGAAAAGCCGCCATATCCAGCAAGAGCCGGATATGGCGGCTTTTCGCATATTTGCGCGTTTAAGCGCTGACGGGGATTTTCGATATGAAAAGGGCGAAGGAGACTGGCTCCTTCGCCCTTCCGTTTGGTTTTATGTTATTTGCTTGCAGGGGAGATATCAGCCGGCGAGCAGGTCGATCAGGCGGTGGAGCATGACGGCGACCTGGGCGCGGGTGGCGTTGCCCTGCGGGGTGAGAGTGGTGGCGCTGGTGCCGTTGATGACGCCCTCGGAGCAGGCCCAGCGGAATGCCGGGACGGCGTAAGAGGAGATGGAAGAAGCGTCGGTGAAGGCGGCAAGCGCGGTGTCGCCAGCGGAGACGTCGCGGCCCTTATACTGGGCGTAGCGGCAGAGAATGACCGCCAGCTGTTCGCGGGTGATGGGATCGTTGGGACCATAGGTCTCGGCGGTATAGCCGGTGACGATGCCGTTGGAGGCGGCCCAGGTGACGGCCTTCTCATAGTAGCTGCCGGCGGTCACATCGGTGAAGGGGCAGGCAGCGGAGACGGCGGGCTGGTCCTCGAGACGGTAGAGGATGGTAACGATCATGGCGCGGGTGGTGGTGAGGTTGGGGCTGAACGTGGTGGCGCCGGTGCCGTTCATGAGACCGTTTTCATAGGCCCATGCCACGTCGTCATAGTACCAGCTGCCGGCGGGTACGTCGGTGAAGGGCAGCTTGGCGGGCGTCTGGCCGTCGGGCGCGAAGGTGACCTTGAGAGTGTGGTTCGTGGTCACGTTCTCGAAGGTGTAGGAGGAGACGGCGCCGACGCTCTTGCCGTCGACGAGGACATCGGAGACGGCATAGCCGCTGTTCGGGGCGAAGGTGAAGGTCTGGGAACTGCCTTCACGGACGGAGACGCTGCCGGAGGGGGAGACTGTGCCGTTGACGGGCGTCTCGACGGTGATGGTGTAGTAAGCAGTGACGCTGCCGCCGCCTTCACCGCCGCCGGTGGACTCGGTGCCGAAGACGACGGTGTCGTCCTTCACTGTCCAGGCGAGAAGCTTGTTGCCCTCGTAGTAGTTCTGCTGCGTATAGCCGCGGCCATCCTGGCCGGAGAGGGCTTCCGTGATCTCTTCAAAGGCTGCATCAAGGCTGGAGGCGGTGATGTTGCTGTTGAGCAGGGCTGCAAAGTCAGCGCTCTTCAGCTCCGCCGCGGTCTTGCCGGTGACATCCTTCTGGGTGGAGTTTGTCGTCACGACGCCGACGCCGACTGCCGGGGAAATGGTCGTGTCGCCCTGCTTGAGAGTGGCTTCGGTGTTGTAATAGCTGTGGTAGTCGATGTTGATGCCGGCAGAGCGACCGCTCAGGATGCCAACGTCGGTGGTGGACTTGAGGGAGACCACATTGCCCGCGGCATAGCAGTTGAGGTGGATGCCGCCTGCCTGTCCGGTGAGGCCGCCGATGTGGACCTTGTTGTTGTTGGTGGAGTTGCCGGTCACGTCGCCGAGCACATAGCAGTTGATGGTGGTGACGCGGTTATCCATGCCGTACAGACCGCCGGCATAGACATTGTTCGTGTCGGTCACGGCTTTGATATTTACATCTGCCCAGCAGTTCGTGACCGCACCGCGCAGCACGCTGGAGGCCAGACCGCCCGCGCGGGCGAAGCTCTCGCTGGTGGTCACGTTGATCTCGCCGGTGACGGAGCAGTCGTCGATGTAGATGCCGTTCTGGCCGCTGCCGAGGAGACCGCCGGTGTAAGTTTCGTAGCGTGTGGCGACGTTGATGGAGATACCC
>CAKSXP010000237.1 GCA_934515035.1 uncultured Oscillospiraceae bacterium | reverse complement strand
ATTCAGGGGGATATACAATGGGCGTCGCATAGAACCATGCCATGATAACGATATCCAGAATGTGAGCCAGATCCCGGAAGTAAACGGTCAATGCGGATACGATCAAGACGATTCCCAAAACAAATATGAATTGGATCGCCATGACGACCGGAAGAGCAATAATATATACGCTTAGCCCAAACCCGCTGAGCAGCAGGACCGCAAAAATAACCAATTCACTAAGCAGCATATTAACAAACGCTGTAACAACGGTCGATATCGGAAGCACCATTCGCGGGAAATAAATCTTCTGAACCATTGTACTCTGCGCCTGAATGCAGACGGCTCCCTGCGGGATCGCAGTCGCCAGAAAAAACCATGGAATAAACGCAACGAAAAGGTAGATATAAAACTGGTCAATATCGACCTTCATTACCGTTGAAAACACCACCGCATACACAATGAATTGCAGCAGCGGATTCAGAAATGTCCATAGAAACCCAAGGGCAGAGCCTTTGTACCGCCCGCGCAGCTCGCGGCGGACAAGCATGCGGATCATTTCACGATATGCGTAGAGTTCTTTCAAAAGTTTCATCTAACCTATCCAGCTATTCCCTAATTTGCTTACGCCAGTATTCCAGCGTGTCTTTCAGAATATCGTCCAGCCCATGACTCGGCTCCCAGCCGGTGTCCATTGTCAGCTTTCCGTGATCGCAGCAGATGACCGGCGTGTCGCTTGGGCGCATTTTGTCCGGATCCTGCTCAACGGAAATATGGCATTTTGCCATAGCGCAGAGCTTGTCGAGAATCTCCTGCGCGCTGTGCGCTTCTCCGGAGCCGACATTATAAATCTCTCCCGGACGTCCCTTCTCCGCGATCAGACGATACGCGCGCACAACGTCCCGCACATGCGTGAAATCGCGCATCGCCGTCAGGTTGCCGACGCGCAGACAAGACGCGCTCCCCCGCTCTACACGGACAATGCCGGCGGCGAAATCGGGGATCAGAAAGCCCTCCCGCTGGCCGGCTCCGCCATGATTGAAGGACCGCGTCATACAGACCTGTAAACCATATGCCCTTGCGTAGACCTGCGCAATCTCCTCCTGCGCTTTCTTGGAAACGGCATAAGGCGTCTGCGGTTTTGTATCCAGCGCTTCGCTGACCAGCGCGCCCTTCTCCCCCAGATTTCCGTACTGGTCGGAAGAACCCACCAGCACGATGCGGATCGCGGGATCGACCTGCCGCACCGCTTCCATCAGGTTGACGGCGCAGATCACATTGATCTCGAAGGTCTTCTGGGGGATCTTCCAGGACAGCGCTACATTCGCCTGGCCCGCCAAATGAATAATAATGTCCGGATGAACTGCCGTAACCGTATTTAAAACCGCTTCTGCGTCCAGCAGATCAACACACAGCGTCTTTTCTCCTTCGCGAATGTCAAGGCCGACAACCTCATAACCGTTGTCCTCCAGCTCTTCGCGGAGATACGCTCCCACAAAACCGAGACTTCCCGTGATCAGCGCTTTCACGCCTGCACGCTCGCTTTCTCTTTTTTGGCCAGCTGGAGATCATGCTCGGCCATAATGGCACAGAGCTGTTCATAGCTGGTGGACTGAGGATTCCACCCCAGCACCGTTCTGGCCTTGGTTGGATCGCCCCAGAGATTCACAACGTCAGTCGGGCGGAACCATTGCGGGTTGACGCAGACGACCATTTTCCCGGTCTTCCTGTCGTAGCCCTTCTCGTCCATGCCGGAGCCCTTCCATTCGATCTCAATGCCGTCGTGTGCAAAGGCCAGCGTCGTAAATTCACGCACCGTATGCTGCACGCCGGTGGCGATGACAAAATCATCCGGCTTGTCCTGCTGGAGCATGAGCCACATGCATTCCACATAATCCTTGGCATAACCCCAGTCGCGCAGCGAATCGAGATTGCCAAGCTCCAGATGGTCCTGTAGGCCGCAGGCAATACGGCCCGCCGCCAGCGTGATCTTACGGGTAACAAAGTTCTCGCCGCGGCGCTCGGATTCATGGTTAAAAAGAATGCCGTTGCACGCATACATGCCGTATGCCTCGCGGTATTCCCGGATCATCCAATAGCCGTACTGCTTTGCCACGGCATAGGGGCTGAACGGATGGAACGGCGTCGTTTCGCTCTGCGGACACTCCTCCACCTTGCCGTACAGCTCGGAGGTGGACGCCTGATAAATGCGGCACTTATCGGCAAGGCCGAGAATGCGGACCGCCTCCAAAATACGCAGCACGCCGATAGCGTCCACATCACCGGAGTATTCCGGAACATCAAAGCTGACCTGAACATGGCTCTGCGCGGCGAGATTGTAGATCTCGTCCGGCTGGACAAGCCCGATGATACGGATCAGGCTTGTGGAGTCCGTCAGGTCACCGTCATGAAGCCGAATGGCATTCTTCTCAAGCAAATGGTCAATGCGTGCCGTATTGGAAATGGAGGCGCGGCGGGTGATGCCGTGGACCTCATAGCCCTTTTCAAGCAGAAACTCCGCAAGGTAGGAACCATCCTGTCCGGTAATGCCGGTGATCAAAGCCTTTTTCATAAAGCGTTTCTCCTCTGATTTATTTATTTTCCCGTTCTATTTACAGGTATTCGGTGCGGTTGCAGATCTTCAGATTTTCAAGGATCTTCTTGATCTCGCCCGCCTCGCCTTTTTCGCAGACCAGCAGCGCGTCATCCGTATCGACGATGATAATGTCCTCCAGACCGACTGTGGCGATCAGCTTCCTGCCGCCCTGAATGATGCAGCGCTTGGTATCGACCGTGACCGCGTTGCCGTGGACGACATTGCCATACTCGTTGGTGGGCTGAATACGCTCCACAGCGTTCCACGAGCCAACATCGTCCCATCCGAAGGAGCCGGGCAGCGTATAAATATTTTTTGCCTTTTCCATCACGCCATAGTCAATGGATTCGGACTTAAAGGCGGAAAACTCCCGCTCAAGCACCTCGTTTTCCTCCGGCGATCCGATGGCTTCCTTGATCCGGCAGAGGCCCGCATGGGTCTCCGGAAGATAGCGTTCAAGATTCCCGAGGATCGTCGATATCTTCCAGATGAACATGCCGCTGTTCCAGAGGTACTGCTCTGTGGCAAGATACTGCTTCGCCGTCTCGAGATCCGGCTTTTCCACAAAGCGTTCGACCGCAAATGAGTGGCCCAGCTTCCGATCCGGCATGAACTTGATATAGCCGTAGCCCGTTTCCGGATAATCCGGCATGATGCCCAGCGTCACAAGGTTCTCCCCCTGCTCGGCAACCTCGGACGCATGGG
>CAKSXP010000236.1 GCA_934515035.1 uncultured Oscillospiraceae bacterium | reverse complement strand
CCCAAGATCCGAGACAAAATACAGGCTCTTTACGACGTCGGTCTGGGATATGTCAAACTGGGCCAGTCCAGCACCACTCTTTCCGGAGGAGAGGCACAGCGCGTAAAAATGGCCACCGAGCTGTCAAAGCGAAGCACCGGCAGGACCGTTTATGTTCTCGACGAACCGACGACCGGACTCCACGTTGCGGATGTGGACAAGCTTGTACAGATCATCCAGCGCCTGACCGACGCCGGAAACAGCATTATAGTGATCGAGCATAATCTGGACGTTATCAAATCGGCGGACTATATAATAGACCTTGGGCCCGACGGCGGTGACGCGGGCGGAAATCTTGTTTTTGCCGGTACGCCGGAGGACTGCGCAAACTGTGCCGAAAGCGCAACTGGAGTCTTTCTCAAAAGAGTTCTGGGATAAAGAAAGGCGGATATAGCATTGCTTGAAGATCTTCTTACAACCGATGTCGGACGTTTTTTCGCGACCATGGCAGTCGCCATGCTGCCGGTTCTGGAGCTGCGCGGCGCAATACCCCTCGGCGTCTCCCTCGGTCTGCATCCGTGGTGCGCGCTTATCGCCGGAGTGATCGGCAATATCATCCCATCGCCGTTTATAATCATTTTTATCAGGCGAATTTTTGAATGGCTGCGCAAGAAAAGCGACAGGCTCGAGCGCCTCGTCTCGCGGCTGGAAAAACGAGCGGAGGGAAAATGGGACGAGATCCACAAGTTCCAGTTCCTGGGTCTGCTCATTCTCGTTGCGATACCGCTTCCGGGAACCGGCGCATGGACCGGTTCTCTCATCGCCGCGATCGCAAATATGCGGATGAAAAGCGCGCTTCCCGCGATAATCGCCGGGGTGATCATTGCCGGATTTCTGATAACCGGTCTGAGCGTCGGCTTTGCGGCGATCCTCAGTTGACCCTTTTCCGTCCTGCGGCATAGTATGTTGCGGGAGGGAATGATATGGTGCGGGAAATACTTATTTCGTTTTTCATTTGTATGGCTCTTTTAACATTTACCTGGTATCTTAAATCACTTCTTCTGAGGCCTTTGAAACCGGGTAACAATATCGGCATCCACATAAGCATACGGGCCAGCGGCAGCGCTCCGGAGCTTGAAAACACGGTCAGGACACTGGTCTGGCTTTCTGTCAACGGAACGATCCCGGCAGATATAGAAATCGTGGATCTCGGTATGGATGAAGATACTCTGGCAGCCGCTTATGCGCTTGCCGGGGATAATAACATTGAACTTCGGAGGATTCCGGATGGACGAGAAACAGCGTGACTTTATATCCGGAAAAATTAATACCGTCATATATGAAAACAGCGAGAACGGCTACTCCGTTTTTACTGTTCTTGACAACACCGGGGACGAGATAACGGTAACAGGATATGTCCCTTTTGCCGCAGTTGGTGAGCAAATCGAGATATCCGGCCAGTGGACCAATCATGCATCCTACGGGTGGCAGTTCCATGCCGAGAGCGCGAAGCGCAGCGTACCGATGGGCGAGGAAGCGATCTACGATTTCCTCGCCAGCCGCGCAATAAAGGGTGTCGGCGCGGCGACTGCGGCACTGATCGTTTCCCGATTCTCCGACCGCAGTCTCGAGATAATAGAAAACCATCCGGAGGAGCTTGCGGCGATAAAAGGGATCTCCATGCGCAAGGCAAAGGAGATCTCGGAAGAATACCGCCGCAGGATGGGAATTAGAAGGCTTCTGGATTTTATGGGACATTACGGTCTGCGTCCGTCGCTTGCTGTAAGGCTTTATAAGTATTACGGCAGCAAAGCGGTCGAGATGATAAAGGAAAACCCTTATATCCTTTCCTCAGACCATATCGGCGCAGATTTTCATGAGGCCGACGAGTTTGCCGTCAGTCTCGGCTTCGAGGCTGATGATCCCGCGCGGGTCTCGGCCGCTATCATATATGAACTGATACATAACCAGGCCAACGGACATTGCTTTATTCCGGAAGAAAAGCTTGTCGCCGTTACCGCACAGCTGATAGGCGTAGAATCCGACGCCGTGTTTGAAGGGCTTGAGATGCTGTACGACAGCGCCGACGTGATCCGGGAGGACATTGCGGGAGTTCACGCATGCTATCTTTCCAGACTTTATGAGGCCGAGACCTACACCGCACGCCGTCTTTTTCAAATGGCCTCTCAGAGTGATGTTCTTCCTGATAATATGGAGGCCATCACTTCAGAGCTTGAAGCCAGGCAAAACATAAAATACGCTCCCATGCAGAAGGAGACTCTCTGTATAGCGGCTAAAGAACGCGTCATGGTAATAACAGGCGGGCCCGGCACCGGTAAAACGACGACAGTCCGGGCGATCCTTGCAATGTATGACCGGCTGGGGCTCGAAACCATGCTTGCCGCTCCGACAGGACGCGCCGCAAAACGGCTTGGCGAGGTCTGCGGCAGGGAAGCTCAGACGATACACAGATTGCTGGGCGCCGGCTTTTCGCCTGACGGTGAATATGTGACCTTCAAGAAAAACGAGGATGAGCCGCTCAAATGTGATGCGATTATCCTTGACGAGTGCTCGATGGTTGATATAATGCTGATGAGGGCGCTGCTCTGTGCGCTGCCCGCAAACTGCCGCATCGTTCTGGTCGGCGACGCAGATCAGCTTCCTTCCGTGGGGCCCGGAAATGTATTCAGGGACATAATCCGTTCCAATGCGATACCCGTCGTAAGACTGACAGATGTTTTCAGGCAGGCCGAAAAAAGCCGGATAGTCATGTTCTCCCACAGTATCAACAGCGGAGAACATCCCGAATTCCGTGAAAATAAGGGAGACTTTTTCCTTCTTCGCCGTGCATCGCCCGCAAGCATCACGGAAACGGTCATACAGCTGTGCCGTGATCGCCTCCCCAAAAATATGGGCATCATGCCGGGCGAGATACAGGTCTTATGCCCGACAAGGCTTTATGAATCAGGAACGGGAAGCCTCAACTCACAGCTTCAGAATGCTCTTAATCCTCCCGAAAAGGACAAGCCTCAGATCCTCTTCGGCGACCGTGTATTCAGACTCGGCGACCGTGTAATGCAGATCAGGAACAACTATGAGGTCATCTGCAAAAACAGCCTCGGCCAAACCGTCGGAATGGGTGTTTTCAATGGTGATGTAGGCATCATTTCCTCCGTAAGCATGGTCGATGGGATAATTCAGGTAGATTTCGACGGAAAGTACGTTGAATACACGGCCGATAATCTCCCGGAGCTTGAGCTTGCATACGCCATTACTGTTCATAAATCACAGGGCAGTGAATACAGAGC
>CAKSXP010000235.1 GCA_934515035.1 uncultured Oscillospiraceae bacterium | reverse complement strand
GATGCCGGCTACAAGGCTGGCGATATCAGCCTGAAGTTCCTGGTCATGGGCCAGGTCACCCAGCAGCGCGTTGCCGAAGCCGCCCAGGGTTATCTGGCGGATGTCGGCATCAACGTGAGCGTTGAATCCTATGACCAGTCCACCGTCCTCGGCATGTATATGCAGGGCGACACCGACATGAGCATCTTCTCCCTGACCGGTATGGGCGCGACTCTCGAGCCGTGGAACAGCCTCGCCGTTTATTCCGGCACCGGCCCGTTCCCCTGCATGACCGTCAGCGATCCCGACTACAACGAGCTGCTCAACAAGGGCCTTGTCACCAGTGACAGCGCCGAGCGCGACGAGATCTATAAGGAAGTTGACAACTGGCTGTATGACAACTACTGGTGCGTTCCCATCTGCGAGCGCCTGGAAGCATACTGCTATAACTCCAGCATAGCAAGTCTCGACCTGCCCTCCGTCCAGGGCGTTGCACTCTTCGGCGTGCACTTTGCCTGAGCCTGATAAACAAACGATATGCCCCTGTGCGGTCCGCCGCACAGGGGCATGTTTTTTGCTTATTCGTCAGATCGAGACCTCGCCGGCGAGGTTCGTGTCGAAAATGCGGCGTATCTCATCCGGATCGCCGGTCTGGCCGAGGGCCCACATCATCTTTGTGACCAGCGCCTCGCTCGTCATGTCCCGTCCGGGAATGACTCCGCAGTCGAGCAGCCGGCGGCCGACCTCGTATATCGAGAAGTCGCTCGTTTCATACAGGCACTGGCTGCACGCGGCGACGGAAACGCCGCTTTCCGTAAGTTCGCGCAGGCGCGGCAGAAGGTTCCGCCGCATGAAGTGCAGACCGCCCGCGCCGAAGGTCTCCAGCACCAGCCCGCGCGTGCCGTGCTCCGCCAGCCGCGTGAAGATGTCCGGGTCCGTGCCGGGGATGAGCTTGAGGAGGAAAACATCGGTCGAGAGCCGGTCGCAAAGCTCCGGAGCGCCGTCCGGCACAGGCGTCAGGGAGTCGGGCAGTATGTGGAAGCCGTCCGCATCCACCGCGGCCAGCGGCGGAGCGTTCACGCTCTCAAAGGCGTCGAAGCCCAGCGTGCGCACCTTGACGGCGCGGCAGCCGCGGATAACGCGGTGGTCGAAGGCGACGCCGACTCCGCGCAGCGTGCTTGCCGCCGCGGCAAAGGCGGTCGTCAGGTTCGAGGGCGCGTCGGACAGAAGCTGGTCCACGGGCATCTGCGAGCCTGTCAGGATGACCGGCTTTTCGATGCCGCGCAGCATATAGCTCAGCATCGAGGCCGTATAGGCCATCGTGTCCGTGCCGTGGGTTATGACGATGCCGTCATAGTCCGGCAGGGCGCGGAAGGAGGCCCGCGCGATCTTCTGCCATTCCTCCGGCTGGATGTTTGAGCTGTCCAGATTGAGCAGATCCAGCGCCGTTATGTCGTAATTCCGCCGCAGCGAGGGCACGGCCTCCAGCAGCGCCTCACCGCAGAGCTGCGGGCGCAGTCCGCCTTCCCCGCCGCCGGAGGCGATCGTACCGCCGGTTGACAGCATAAGTATTTTTTTCATCGTCCGCACCCGTCCCTTTTCCCTTTTTCGGCTTGTTTTCATATTATTGTACCACTCCGGGCGCGTACATACAAGAAGTGAAGAAAAAATGGAATTATGAAAGGAAGCTGTCATTACAAACGGTAATTTCAGCCGGGGGCACAGAAACGGACAATGTCCGAAAAAGGTGGAAAATGACCGAAAACCAAGGAAAACAGTACAAAAAACTGGGCATAAATCCTGTCTTGTTTATGATAACCATAAATAATACATATGGAAAAGGGGGCTTTGTTTCATCAATTGCAATGTACTCTCTGTATTTTTAGTGATATGATTATCAAAGTCAGAACGAAAGTATTTTTGCATATTCGGTTTTGGCGTGTATATTTTTTTGAGAAAGGGAAGAAAAAATGAAAAGGATTATCGCGATTCTTCTTGCCGTCATGATGCTGCTCGCGCTCTGCGCCGGCTGCGGCGACAAAAATGAAGACACTCCTGCAACAGATGCTCCCGCAGCGGATAACCCCGCGGCAGACACCCCCGCAGCAGACCCCGTTCAGACCGACAATACCTTTACCGTCGGCACGACTTACAGCCACCTCTATATGTATACGGCGGGCTCCGGTGAAAGCGACAACTACTGCCGCCGCCTCGTATATGATCAGATCTTCTACATTGACGATCTGACCGGCGAGATGGCCTCCGACATCCTCGAGAGCTATGAGTGGACCGACGACTACACCCTTAAGCTCACCCTGAAGGACGGCATCACCTTCTCCGACGGCTCCAAGATGACCGCCGAGGATATCCTCTACACCCTCGAGGCCTATATGATCAACACCAACTCCGAGTCCGAGTTCTTCCAGAGAATAGACTTCGACAAGAGCAATACCGAGGGCGAGCTCGTTGCCAACGTCGTTTATAAAGAGGTCTATGGCGCCGCCATCAGCACTCTGGTCATCCCCGTCCTGAGCAAGGCCTTCTGCGAGTCTCATCCCGACGGCGACGACGCATGGTGGTATAACCCCGTCGGCTCCGGCCCCTATGAGGTCGGCGAGGTCGTCATGGGCACCTCCGTCGAGTTTGTCCGCCGCGACAACTACTGGAACTCCGAGGCGGTCTTCCCCGCCGCGAAGATAATCGTCAAGTACTACTCCGACACCACAGCCGAGTACGCCGACTATGTCGCCGGACAGCTTGACGCCATCATCGCTCTCAACAGCACCCAGGTCGACGAGCTGCGCCAGGCCGCCGATACCGAGGTCGTTGTCCAGTCCGCAAACGACGTTTGCATGCTGGCCTTCAACAACAACACCGTCGATCCCGCCGTCCGCGAGGCCATTGCTTACGGCGTTGACTGGGATGCCGTCGCTCTGGCAGGCTATGGCAACCTCTACACCCCCGCGACCTCTCACTATGCGACGACCTTTGAGGCCTATACCGACCACTCCGGAACCTACACCTACGATGTTGAGAAGGCAAAGCAGATTCTTGCCGACGCCGGCATCAGCGGAGCTGAATACTCCTTCCCCTGCTTCGCCGGTTCCTCCGACCCCGTCATCGGTGAAGCTCTCCAGTTCTATCTTGCCGAGCTGGGCATCACCCTGACCATCAACGAGATGGACATCCCGACCCTGATCCCGACTCTGATCGGCGGCGGCGGAGATCTCAGCCTCCAGAACACGGCCGCGAACGGCAACGCCCCCAAGGAAGTCAACACCGTCGTTTCCCCGCTGGCCGCGACCGGCTTCCAGA
>CAKSXP010000234.1 GCA_934515035.1 uncultured Oscillospiraceae bacterium | reverse complement strand
AAGCCTGGCAGCGGTATCCTGAACATAAAAAAGGCCATCTGCAAATTCCGGTATTTCGTGCACTGCTCCGGTGCCACGGAGCAGAAGGCAGTCCGGCATCCATGGGTGTTTTTCAGCCTTGATCCCGCGCCCGGTCAGGCGGTTCAGAAGATCATCCGTCTCTGTTTTGAGTGTGTTGACCTGAGCTGTGACAGGTACCGGAGAATTATTGGCAATCAGCAGAGCAGTGGCCGCATCATATCCGATGCAGTCGATCATTTCACTCACGAACCACTCCGGATGGCTGTATCGTACGGAAAGGTGCTTTGCCGTTCCTCTGTCCGGAACAGCCGGAAGCGACTCCTTGTTCTCGCATATTCGTCTTAAAACGGCGTTGCACAGGCCCGAAGCTCTGCCGAGCCCCATGCTTCTGCATAGAGATACGCCCTCGCTCACAGCAGAAAAATCCGGTATACGGTCAAGGAATATTATCTGGTATGCGGATATCCGCAGAATATCCAGAAGTCTAGGCTCCAGCTTGGCCGCTTTGGCAGAGCAATAGCAGCTGATATAATGATCAAGAAGGCTCTTTTGCTGAAGAACTCCGTAACAGAGCTGGCTGGCAAGTGCAGCATCGCGCTTGTCAAGCCCGGCTCTGGCAGCCTCCGAAGACAAAGCCGCCTCAGACCACGCGCCGGATCTTCTTGCGCGCTCGAGCACACGCACGGCAACGGCACGGGGATTATTGGGTGTTTTTTCAGTCTTCGTCATGGAGCTTATGTCCGACGAGATATGCAGCGGCGCTCATCCGCTTTTTTCCCGCCTGCTGAAGTTCTGTTATCATGAGAGTCTGTCCGCATGCGCAGGCGATCTCGAGCCCTGCTTTCCCGGCTGAAACGATGCGGCCGGGCGTTTTATCCGTCACATTCTCGGTATACTCTACGGCAAATATCCTGAAGTCTGTTCCGGCAATATTCGCCGTTGCGACCGGCCACGGCTGCAAACCGTATATATGTTTGACAATTTCCCGGGGCGTTTTGTTCCAGTCAATGGGGGACATTTCCTTGGAAAGCTGCTTTGTAAACGTCGCCTCCGCATGGTTCTGCGGTATTCTCGGCGCAGTTCCCGCCGCAATGCCGTCTATTGTTTTGACCAGCAATTCACAGCCCAATCCGCAGAGTCTGTCAAACAGTTCGCCGCTGGTCTCGAATTCTCCTATTTCGGTCGACGCCTGGTAGATCACGTCTCCGGCATCCATTTCGGATGCCATATACATCGTTGAAACACCGGTTTCTCTTTCCCCGTTCAGGACCGCCCATTGTATGGGCGCGCTTCCGCGGTATTTCGGCAACAGCGATGCATGGACATTGACGGCTCCGTACTTCGGCGTTTCCAGAAAATCATCCGGAAGCAGTTTGCCGTAGGCAACAACGACCAGAAGCTCAGGCGACAAAGCCCGGAGCTCTTTGAGCGCCTCTTCATTGTTTCTGAGCTTTTCAGGCTGATAAACCGGGATCCCAGCTTCGGCGGCAACGGTTTTTACCGGGGACGCACTTACCTTCATCCCCCTATCGCGCATCTTATCGGGCTGTGTATATACCCCGACAACATCATATCCACCGTCTATCAGCGCTTTCAGATGAGCGGCAGCAAAGTCCGGCGTTCCCATGAAAACTATTCGCATAGAATTATTCTCCGTCTCCTTCTTCGCTTTCCCCGTAATAGCTTCTCAGCTCCTCTTCGGACATGATATGGTCGCTCTTTTCAAGGAACAGATGACCATCCAGATGATCTATTTCATGGCAGAAGGCTCTTGCCGTAAGCCCCCAGCCCTCGACCTCAAAGCTGTTTCCATCCCTGTCCTGTGCCCGGACCACAACATACTCAGGGCGCGTAACGCATCCGTACACTCCCGGTACGCTCAGGCATCCCTCGGGGCCGGTCTGCTCGCCCTCGGTCTTTATTATTTCCGGATTGATAAGCTCGATAATATACTCATCCTCTCCCTCTTCAACATTGGTCTCGAGGACGAGCACAGCACGGCGCAGAACACCGACCTGCGGCGCGGCAAGTCCGACCCCGTTGGAGTCGATAAGCGTTTCACGCATGTCGTCGAGCAGCGTATGAAGTCTGTCATTAAACTCTGTTACGGGGCGGCTGGTTTTTTTGAGCGTAGGCTCGCCTTCGATGAGTATATTTCTAAGTGCCATCTTTGTTCCTCACTATTTCTATTTTTTGTCATCAATCGATAGGGTTTATATCCGCATAAACGGAAACTCCCCGAAATTCCTTGTTCGTATTGCAGAACATAAGTATTTTTGAAACGACATCCCGCACAGCTTTATTCGCCTTGCATGAGATCGTCACACGATAGCGAAAGCGGTTATTTACCCTTACAACGGGCATTGGCGCCGGGCCGAGTATGCGGCAATCATCCGTCCCCTCAAGCACTGTGCTCAATATCGAACGAATGGCCGCGCAGCATTTGAGGACCAGCGACTCATCGACCCCGGACGCGATTATAGAGAACATGTCAGCAAACGGAGGCGAATGCTGAACTTTTCTCAGCGCTATCTCGGATTCATAAAAGCCGTCATAGTCCTGTGAGGCCGCCAGGCGTATGATCTGATTTTCCGGGGTATAGGTCTGTATAACAGCCCTTCCTGCGGTTCCGCCGCGCCCGGACCGTCCAACGACCTGTGTTATCAGAGAAAAGGTCCTCTCGTTTGCACGATAGTCTCCGGAGTAAAGGCTCTGATCTGCCGAGATCACTCCGGCAAGCGTGACAGAATCAAAATTCAGCCCCTTCGCTACCATCTGCGTTCCGATCATTATCGGGATCTTCTCATCTCTGAACCTGTTGAGCAGCACCTCATGTGAACCGGCCGGCGCAACAGTGTCTGCATCCATACGCAGGATCTCCACTCCGGGAAAAAGCTCCGAAAGCTCCTGCGCCACCTTCTGTGTTCCGGAGCCGATATAGTTGAGCTTTCCGCCGCACTGAGGACACTCGTTGTCGACCCGTCTTGTGTGTCCGCAATAGTGACACATAAGCCTTTTCCCTGCGCTGTGGTATGTCAGATTAACACTGCAATTCGGACATTCGTAAGTATATCCGCACTCGCTGCAGGTAACAAGCTTTGACGCGCCTCTGCGGTTGAGAAAAAGGATGCTCTGCTCTCCTTTTGCAATATTATCCTCAAGTTCACTCCGCAGTACCGAGCTTATATCGCCGCCGTTTCCGCGGCGCAGCTCGTGCTTCATATCAACGACGCTGACCTCGGGAAGCGACATTTTGTTATATCTTGTCCTGAGT
>CAKSXP010000233.1 GCA_934515035.1 uncultured Oscillospiraceae bacterium | reverse complement strand
GAAGGACACGGTCTGGGCCTTGTCAGCATAGACACGATCGTGGACCGGCTGGAGGGCTACATCAGCCGCAACAGCGAGGACGGCGCGTTTACCACAGAAATACTGCTTCCGCAGGAGTGATGATCTGCAATTCGTCACCCGTGGGAAGCGATTCGTCCCCGGAGCATGCCGGGGACGAATTTTTCTGCTATGATAGGTTCTCGAGGTGAGGCAGCATGAAACACAGGGAAAAACCGAAATACAGCACCCGGCAAAACGTCCGGTTCATGGTGCGGGCCGCCTGGGAGACCCGCAGGCGCGTGCTGATCCTGTGCGCGGCGGCGGCCGCAATACAGGTGGCCCTGAATCTGACACAGCTCTATGTCGCGCCGGAGATCCTAACCAGAGTGGAACAGGGCGCTCCCGTGTTGGAACTGCTCAAGACCATCGGGATCTACACGGCGGCGCTGTTCCTCTTGCAGGGGGCGCAGGCATATTGCGACGCCATTCGGATGCCAGCCGAGATCGACGTGCGCTGCGCCGTCATCCGGAAAATCTCCCGGAAAAGCAGCGAGACATCCTACCCCAACGTCCACGATCCCAGAATTCTGAAGCTGGAGGAGCGGGCGCAGCAGGCCGCCAGCAGCAACGCTGATGCGGCGGAGCATATCTGGCGGACACTTACGGAGCTGCTGACAAATCTCGGCGGCTTTGCCGTATATCTGCTGCTGCTCTCTCACCTGAATATGCTCCTGATCCTGCTGGTAACGGCGACCGCTGCCGCGGGTTTCTTCCTTTCCAGATACATAAATGAATGGGAGTACCACCACCGTGAGGAACGGGAGGCCTGTGACAAGGAGCTTCGCTATTTTCTGGATAAGCCCCGGCAGGTACAGCTGGCCAAGGATATCCGCGTCTTCGGTCTGGCCCCCTGGCTTCGCGAGCTGCGGAATAAATCCATGAGGACGCTTTCCGCCTTCATTGCCCGCAGAGAAAAGACATATCTTTGGGCCAATGCAGCGGACGTGGTGATGGCGCTTCTGCGCAACGGCATCGCATATGCCTATCTGATCCGGCATACTCTGGAGCAGGGCTGGCCCGCATCGACATTTTTATTGTACTTCACCGCCGTAAGCGGCTTCACGGCATGGGTCACTGGCATCCTGTCTCAGCTCAGTCAGCTTCATAAGGAAAGCATCGCGCTGTCCGGAGTGCAGGAATATCTCGATCTCCCGGAGCCGTTTCTGTTCGAAGGCGGTGCGAAACCGCCCACCGCCGACGGATATGAGCTGCGGCTGGAAAACGTGTCCTTCCGCTATCCGGGAACGGAGAAGGACATTCTCGAGCACGTAAACCTGACCATCCATCCCGGCGAAAAGCTGGCTGTGGTCGGCCTGAACGGTGCGGGCAAAACCACCATGGTAATGCTCCTCTGCGGCTTTTACGACCCCACCGGGGGGCGCGTGCTTCTCAACGGTCAGGATATTCGTGAGTTTGACCGCAGACAGTATTACAGCCTGTTTTCCGCTGTGTTTCAGGGTTTTTCCATCCCGGATACGACCATCGCAGAATGTGTTGCCCAGACCGCCGAGGGCATCGACATGGACAGAGTCGCCCGCTGCCTCGACCAGGCGGGGCTGACGGAGGCTGTTGCAAAATTTCCCAACGGCGTGTATACCCACTTCGGCCGTGAGGTATATCTGGACGGCGTGCAGCTCTCCGGCGGCCAGACCCAACGGCTGATGCTGGCCAGAGCCCTCTACAAAAACGGGCCCATCCTCGTTCTGGACGAGCCGACGGCGGCGCTCGACCCCATCGCGGAAAACGATATTTACCGGAAGTACAGCGACATGACAGCGGGCAAGACCTCCGTATTCATCTCCCACCGGCTGGCCTCCACCCGCTTCTGTGACCGCATTCTTTTCATAGCGGACGGCGGCATCGCCGAGGAGGGGACCCACGAGGAGCTGCTGGCAAAAGGCGGCGCTTACGCAGAGCTCTTTGCCATACAGAGCCGCTATTATCAGGAAGGAGGCACGCAGGATGAAGAAAAAAACTGAAGGCATGAGCCTGCGGGAGACCTTTGCCATCCACCGCCGGGCTGCACGGGATATGCGCCGGGCCGCGCCGGGCTGCTTTGCGCCGTTTATCCTCTTCGCCGCAGTAAAGGCGGCGGCCCCCTATGCAGTCATCTGGCTCTCCGCCCAGCTCATCAATGAACTGTCCACCCTTCGCAGGCCGGAGATCCTGGGCAAATGGGTTCTTTTGATTGTGGCCGTCAGCGCTGCCGCAGAGCTGCTCAAGGCCGTGCTGGAGCGGTGGAAAAATGTCCGGAGCGAGCTGTTTGACAGGCAGCAAAATGCCCTGTATACCGAAAAATTCCTGAGGATGGACTATGCGGACTGCGACAGTCAGAAGACCCGTGATCTGTTCTCCCAGATCCGGCAGAACGCCAGCTGGTCCGGCTGGGGCTTCTCCCAGCTCAAGGTATACTATACGCAGGCAGTCCAGGGCGTCACCGGCATTTTAGGGGCAGCCGCCCTGACGGTGAGCCTGTTCACCCGGCGAGTCCCGGCCTCGGCGGGTAAACTGACCGTTCTCAATCACCCGCTTTTCCTTGTTGGCATGCTCCTGCTGATCGCCGCCGTTACCTGCCTCGGCGCGGCGCTGGGCAGCAGGTCCAATTCCGTCTGGAGCGCTATTGCGGAGGAAGTACGCTTCGGCAACCGGGTGTTCAGCCACTTTTGTTTCATGGAGCCGGGGAAAAAGGAAGAGGACATGGACCGCAGAATGTACCGCCAGAGCGAACTGGCAGAGCATTATGTCCGCACTGTGAACGCTTTCGGTGTGGGTTCCCCAGTGGCAAAGATATCTCAGACCACACTGGGACTGAGCAAGGCGCTGTCCGCCGCAATATCTGCGCTTCTTTCCGGCGTCGTATATGTGTTCGTATGCCTGAAGGCGCTGGGCGGCGCCTTCGGCGTCGGCAGCGTGGCCCAGTACGTCGGCGCCGTGACCACATTTTCCGGGAACGCGGCAATGCTGCTGAATACTGTCAGTCACATGCGCGCCAACGCCGGATTTCTCAAAACCATCTATACATTTCTGGATATCCCCAACGCCATGTACCAGGGCAGCCTGACCACAGAAAAACGGTCTGACCGCCAGTATGATGTAGAGTTCCGGGATGTTTCCTTCAAGTACCCCGGATCCGATATCTGGGCGCTGCGCCATGTGAACATGCGGTTCAAGGTCGGCAGGCGTCTTGCCATCGTGGGCGAAAACGGCAGCGGCAAGACCACATTTATCAAGCTCCTGTGCCGCCTGTAC
>CAKSXP010000232.1 GCA_934515035.1 uncultured Oscillospiraceae bacterium | reverse complement strand
AGGGTAGTAAAAATGGTGAAATAGTTATCGCCTTTGTGCGATTCCTTTGTGAAACAGTGAATTGCTACGGAGTGAATACCATTCGCTGGGGAGTGCGTATATTTGCGGTTGTGCAAAACACCCCACAAAACCGCAAAGTCGATAGGCGGGTATTTCGATGCAGAGTATGTTCGACACTGGGAAAACAGGAAGTCAGCTTGTATTCGCAGAGGAGTTACATTTTAGGACGATAACCGCCGGGTGATTGTACAGCGCTGTTCAATACCACCCAGTCCGCTTGATGCAGGATGCCACGCATCGGATATATTCTGCATCGACGAGCATAATATAGCAAAACAGACAGCTTTCGTCAACCATTACGCAGAAATGCGGTTTTGGTGGAAAGCTGCCTTTTTTTTGCTGAGTGTCGTGCTCTTATTCAACTATTTCTGCATCAGCCAGCCGACAGTATTGAAAGCCTCCTTCCTCGTACAGCTCAAATGTACCAATAACCGTAATCTCATTGCCCAGCTCCGGATAATCATCAGGATAGGTATGTTCACCCGCAAGGACAAATTCAAGTCCCTGTGAGCAGCAGGCGGTAGCATCCGCTATCACACAGGCAAAATAGATTTGATCTGGGATCGGCGTGCCGTTTTTATCAACAGCCTGATAAATTGCCAACTGTCCCTTCATTTTAACGGTCTTCCCAATGTAGCCTTCGGGGGCGTACATCATGTTAAAGACCTCAGAATAGACCATTGTGCTGCTGAGCTGCGTCAGATCTACATCTATGGCCGGTTCTGCGGGAATCGGATCTGGTTCAGGTATTGCTGCCTCGGTTGTCTGTGCCGGAACCGGTGACGTCGGTTCGCTGTTTTCTGAAAGGGGCAGGGTTCTTGCTGGCTTTTCTTGCGCGGACTCCGTCACGCCGGGGGCAGGAGATTCTATGGCCGGGTCAGACGATGGCTGAGGTTCTTTACCACAAGTAGTAAGGGATAATAGTACCAGTACGATCATGAAGACGCAAAGGGATTTTTTCATTCAATATCACCTCGGATAATTCAGCCCACCACCTGCGGCAAGCTTTTTTTCTTTTGGCAGTTCATTACAAACACAAGCCTGTAATTCGGTAATAATTTGATGCGGGTCAAAATTCTTTCCAATAAAGACGATCTGGTTGAGTCGGTCTCCAAATCGGGCATCCCAAGCATCCATGATATGCGGATGCTTTTTCAGAATTTTCTTCTGCTCCTTCTCGGGGAATGCCGCTACCCAGTTTGATGCCTCGGTCACAGAGGCATTCCGTCCGGCCTGCTCAAAAAGCTGAACGTGCATATCATCATCCGCAAACCAGATATAGCCTTTTGCACGGATAATATTTTCCGGATAATCGTTTTCCACAAATGCCGCGAATTTTGCACGGTCGAATGGCCTTTTTTCTTCATAGAGAAAAGAAGTAATCCCGTGTGCGTCATGAATACTCTCATTTTTTCCTGCTGCCAACTGCGATTGAACCCGCGATGACAACAGAACCTTCTCATAATCGAATTTTCCATTGTTGAAAATTTTATCCGGGTTTATCTGCCCTTGAATGCACTCGTAAAGAATCGCATCCTTCTGAAAGGCATGAATCGTTTCTCGCACCCGCTCCACCGTGTTTAACGGCAAAAGGTCACATTTATTCAAAAGAATTATGTTGCAGAATTCAATCTGATCGATAATCAAGTTGATGATGTCCGGGTCTTGTTCATAAGAAGCATCCGACGGCTTCTCCAGATCGCTCAGAAATTCTGAATAGATCCGCTCCGCATCCACGACGCATACAATGGAGTCAAGAAAAACCCGGTCACACAATCCGGTTCTTTGGTATTCCATGAAAGCGGCTGCAATCGCGGAAGGGTCGCTGATCCCGGATGCCTCCACCAGGATACGGCTGACTTTGTACTGCGAAGCGATTTCATTGATCTGCTTCATAAAGGTATCCCGTAGGGTACAGCAGATACAGCCGTTTGTCAGCTCCACCACGCTGATGTCACTTTCATACACTGAGGAGCTCCGGATAAGAGATGCATCAATATTGATACGTCCCATATCGTTCACGACAACGGCAAACCGCTCGGAATGCTTCTGCCTGAGCAATTCGTTCAGTACCGTGGTTTTTCCGGCACCCAGATATCCTGTAATGATTGTAACAGGCTTCTTTTCACCAAAGCACATATGTGTCACCTCCGCAGTTACTTTGTCTCCCGGTGAATGGTGTACTTTCTTAATCTCGGACAATACTTTCGGGCTTCCATTCGCTCAGGATGAAGTTTTTTGTTTTTCGTTGTTGTATAGTTTCTGTCTCCGCATTCTGTGCAAGCCAGAACCACCTTGACTCTCGTACTATTTGCCATTTGTATTTTCTCTCCAATCTGATATTTCTCATTTCCGGGAAATGCCTGACACAGCGCCTGCCAGCCATGACAGACCAAAAGCGCCAATCTGAACAGCGACGATTGTTGAGCCTACCGGCGTACCGGCGAGGATGGATACCAGAATGCCGATCAGCGCACAGAAAACCGAAAGGGCTGCCGCGCAGATTGTCACGCTACGGAAGCTCTTAAACATCCGCATAGCGGACAGCGCCGGGAAAATTACCAGCGCAGAGATCAGCAGCGAACCGACAAGGTTCATCGCCAGAACGATGATAACGGCAACAACAATAGCAATCAGCAGATTGTAAAGTCCGGCTTTCGTTCCGGTTGCCCTTGCAAAGTTCTCGTCAAAGGTCACGGCAAAGATTTTATTGTAAAACAGGATGAACACCGCCACGACCAGCACCGACATTCCCACGCAAAGCCACACCTCTACGGGGGACAGCGTCAGGATGGAGGTCGAACCGAACAGCGTGCTGCACACATCGCCCGAAAGGTTGGACGAGGTGGAGAAAATGTTCATCAGAAGATACCCGATGGCAAGCGCCCCCACCGAGATCATGGCGATGGCGGCATCGCCTTTGATTTTCGTGTTCTGCCCGGTGCGCAGAAGCAGTACGGCGCTGATGATCGTGATGACCATCACCAGCGGCATTTCGTTGGTGATTTGCAGCACTGCGGCAATCGCCATTGCTCCAAACGCCACATGGGAAAGCCCGTCACCAATGAATGAAAATCGTTTCAGCACCAGCGTCACGCCTAACAGAGAGGAACAGAGCGCGATCAACACACCGACTACCAGCGCATAGCGAACAAAGGGATATGCCCAATAGAGGATCAGCTTTTCCAGAATAGCGGTCATTGGTCCTCACCGCCTTTCCCTGCGGCAAACAGCCGCCCTTGCGGGCTTTGGAGA
>CAKSXP010000231.1 GCA_934515035.1 uncultured Oscillospiraceae bacterium | reverse complement strand
GTTATGGATGCAGTATGTGATGCGCTTTATCGCAGTCTCCGCCGGGGGCATGTCGTATTTGATATTGACTTCTGTGAGAAAACCGTTCATTTTTCGTTATCTCCGCGGGGCCGCTCCCACAGGGAAACGGCCCCGGACTCTGCGGTCATTCCGCCTTTGCTCTTCCGAGCGCGAAGGCTTTTCTGTTTATGTCAAGGAACTTCTCCTTAACGTTCTTGGCAAGAGCCGTTTCCCAGACCTCTTCGGGCAGATCCATGACCTTTGAAAGAACGCCGATCAGAACGACGTTGACGGCCTTGGAGTTTCCGGCTTCGACTGCCGGCGCAAGCGCGTCGAGACTTATGACCTTTGCGCCCTTTGCCTCGATCTTTTCAATAATATCCTCGGGATAGGATGCGGCGCCGGTGATGACGGGCATCGGGCTGATGCGCTGGTCGTTGACGAGCAGCGTGCCGCCGTCCCTGAGATAGCTCAGCCAGCGCGCGGCCTCGAGCCGCTCAAAGGCGAGGATATAGTCGGCTTCGCCCCTGTCGATGATGGGAGAATAGACCTTGCTTCCGTATTTGACATAGGTCACGACACTTCCGCCGCGCTGGCTCATGCCGTGCACCTCGCTGACCTTGACGTCGTAGCCGCAGGAGATGAGCGCGTCGCCGAGGATGCGGGAGGCCAGCAGCGTTCCCTGCCCGCCGACGCCGACTATCATGATGCATTTAGTTTCCATTATTGCGTCCTCCTTCAGTCGCGTCCGATCGCGCCGAATCTGCACATCTGCACACACAGCCCGCAGCCGACGCAGAGAGTCTCGTCTATCGCGGCGTGGCCGTACTCAAAGGTGATGGCAGGACAGCCGATCTTCATGCACATCCTGCATTTTCTGCATTTTTCCGCGTCTATACGCAGCGGCGGAGCCGCTTTGATCTGCGGCAGCAGGAAGCAGGGCCTGCGCGCGATGATGACGCTCGGTTCGTCCGCCGCAAGCTCCTCGCGGACGACCTTTTCGAATTCGTCCATCTCATAGGGATCGCAGACGCGGATACGCTTTATCCCGGCACCCTCGCAGAGCTTCTCTATGCTGATGAAGGGCGCGGGCTCTCCCTTGAGAGTCAGGCCGGTCGTCGGGTTCTGCTGGTGTCCGGTCATGCCGGTGATGGAGTTGTCGAGTATGATAACGGTAGAAAGGCTCTTGTTGTATACGATGTCGATAAGCCCGGTTATGCCCGAATGGATGAAGGTGCTGTCGCCGATGACGGCAACGGCCTTTCCGCTGTACTCTTCGCCGCGGATCTTGTTGAAGCCGTGCAGCGAGGAGACCGAGGAACCCATGCAGAGCGCGGTGTCGAGCGCGTTGAGCGGAGCCAGCGCCCCGAGAGTGTAGCAGCCGATATCGCCGAAAACGGTGAGCTTCATGCGGCTCAGGACATGGAAGGTGCCGCGGTGCGGACAGCCGGGACAGAGAACGGGGGGACGGCCGGGGACGGGCTCGCCGAAGTCGAGGGAGGGCTTTTCCCCAAGACCCATGGCGGCGGCGATCTTTGACTGGTTCAGCTCGCCGAGAAGGCCGAAAATGTCCTTGCCGCCGTCAACGCGGATGCCGTTTACACGGCAGTGATTCTCGATCACGGGGTCGAGCTCTTCCACGACGATGAGCTTTTTGACTCTGGAGGCAAAATCTCTTATCAGTTCGACCGGCATGGGGTTTATCATGCCGAGCTTGAGGACGCTTGCGTTGGGAAAAACTTCGCGCACATACTGGTAGCAGATGCCGGCGGTGACGAAACCGATATCGGTATCGCCCATCTCGACCCGGTTGAGCGGGCTGGTCTCGGCCAGCTCCGCAAGACGTCTCATGCGCTCCTCGACCCAGACGTGGCGGCCGATGGCGTTTGCGGGCAGAACGACGTACTTTGACGGCGCTTTTGTGTATTCCTTCAGCTCCGGTTCGCGGCGCTCGCCAAGCTCGACAAGGCTCTGGGAGTGCGCCACGCGCGTGCAGGTTCGCAGGATAACGGGAGTGTCGAACTGCTCCGAAAGCTCAAAGGCGGCCTTGGTGAACTCAAGGCATTCGGCGGAATCGGAGGGCTCGACGAGCGGGATCTTCGCGCCGATCGCGTGGTTGCGGCTGTCCTGCTCGTTCTGGGAAGAATGCATTCCCTGGTCGTCCGCAACGGCGATGACGAAGCCGCCGTTAACGCCGGTGTAGGAATCGGTGTAGAGCGCGTCTGCGGCAACATTGAAGCCGACATGCTTCATCGCGCAGAAGGAACGGGCGCCGGCAAGAGAAGCGCCGATGGCGGCTTCCGCCGCGACTTTTTCATTGGGCGCCCATTCGGCGTAGACCTCGGGATATCTGGCCGCCTCTTCGCTTATCTCCGTTGAAGGCGTGCCGGGATAAGAGGAGACAAAGCGGCATCCGGCCTCGTAAAGGCCGCGCGCGACTGCCGCGTTGCCGAGCAGAAGTTCTTTCATTTGCGTTCCAGTCCTTTCGGAAAAGATTTTGGAAGAGATGTTAACGATGATACAGATTCTGAGTCTGATACTGCGGCTCGCAGGTTATGTTCACGCCGAGCTTGCGGAACTGGTCCCCGTCCACGTGGGAGAGGATGACGGTCGAGTGCGCCTCCGCGCCCTCGAGATTGGAAAGCTGTTCCAGACAGGCGGCGGCGCGCGCGTCCGTGACGGCGCAGATCGCAAGGACGATGAGGACCTCGTCCGTGTGCAGGCGCGGATTGCGGTTGCCCATATGTCCGATCTTGAGCTTCTGTATCGGCTCGATCATATCGGGGGAGATGAGAAGGATGTTTTTTTCAATGCCGGCCAGCGCCTTGAGTGCGTTGAGCAGGCAGGCGGAGGAGGCGCCGAGCAGGTCGCTCGTCTTTCCGGTTATCATGCGTCCGTCCGGAAGGAGCATCGCAACGGCGGGCTCTCCGGTCTCCGCGGCTTTTTTTAGGGCGAGCGCGACGGGCGCACGGTCCTCGGGCGTTTTCCCAAGCTGGTTCATGAGCAGCTCGAGCTTTGAAAGCTCCGCCTTCTCGGACAGGCCCTGACGCAGGGAACACGCGGTAGAGTAATAACGGCGGATGATCTCCTGACAGCTCGCCTCGCGGCATACCTCGTCGTCGGAGATGCAGTATCCGGCCATGTTGACGCCCATATCGGTGGGGCTTTTGTAGGAGCTGGTGCCCCAGATGCGCTCGAGTATCGCGTTGAGGACGGGGAAGATCTCCACGTCGCGGTTATAGTTGACGGTCGTCTCGCCGTAGGCCTCGAGATGGAAGGGGTCTATCATGTTCACGTCGTCCAGATCCGCCGTCG
>CAKSXP010000230.1 GCA_934515035.1 uncultured Oscillospiraceae bacterium | reverse complement strand
GGCCTATGGTATTATTGTTTCGCCAAACTAATCAAATAATGAAGAAGCATCATAACCAGGGGGATTTTATGTCCTTTTTGCGTTCGTGCCATGGATTTGTTAAAAACGTAAATTCCGACGGTATGAATGCAGAGATGCTTTATATTGATTAGTTTGGCGACTATCGGAGTTTGCGTTTTTGGTGCGTCTGCTTCGGTAGGCGCACTTTTTTTATTTTAGGAGGAAAAAGATGGAATACGTAATTGGTTATTCGGTATTCTTTGTTATCGTGTGTATTTACGGTGCTGTAGTCACAAGAAAAAACAAAAAAGCAAAAATTGCAGAAAATTTATCAAAAAATGTTTTCAGATTAAGCGGCACCACATTTTACGCAGAGGCAGCAAGCAAGCATTTGAAACCATTATTTGTCGCACGAAAGCACCAAGTTTCATCCTATAAGTACAATCAAGAAAAAATACATTTTGGTGCGGTTTCAGTTGGCGGTGTAACAACAGGTGGGGTATATAAAACAGGTGGGGATTATTCTGTAGGGAAATACGGCTCTGATAAGTATGAGCTCATTTTCCAGCGTTCTGTGAGCACTAACGCAGGATTAAAGGAAACCAAAATAGAGGAAATTATTCTTTCTGATGCACTCGTGCAAAAAGCGAAAGGACAGCCCATTGAGAAATATTTAGATGGGAATAGAATCACTGTAGTGAAAGATGTTAAGGTGTCTCAAACGTATGTTGGATTGATGCAAGCGGGAATGACAGATGCAGCATTATCTCAACTTGAAGCAGAAAAGGCGCAAGGATATCCGAGCAAAGAAATGTGTGATGTCATAATTAGTTTTTTGTGTGCAGAATGACATTCGATCTGCTCGACGGCGGCATAATTACACAGGATGAATTTGACGCAAAGAAAAAGCAGTTGCTTGGATTATAATAACGCAAAAAAAGGGAGCGGATCTTCGTCCGCTCCCTTATATTTTATCCTGCCAAAAGTTCGAGGCGTTTATGAACCGCCGTGCGGCTCAGATCACGTACACGTTTTCGGCGCTGTTTTATTCACCAAAGTAGCGCTTCAGCAGGCCCTGGAAAGCTCTTCCATGTCTCGCCTCATCCCTTGCCATTTCATGCACGGTGTCGTGTATGGCGTCGAGATTCAGGGCCTTGGCGCGCTTTGCAAGATCGAACTTGCCGGCGGTGGCGCCGTTCTCGGCCTCAACGCGCATCTCAAGGTTCTTCTTGGTGGAGTCAGTCACGATCTCGCCCAGAAGCTCCGCAAACTTGGCGGCGTGCTCGGCTTCTTCATAGGCGGCTTTTTCCCAGTAAAGACCGATCTCGGGATAGCCCTCGCGGTGGGCGACGCGAGCCATTGCCAGATACATACCGACCTCGGAGCACTCGGCCTCGAAGTTGGAGCGGAGATCGGCGATGATGTCCTCGGGGGCGCCGCTGGCAACGCCGACAACATGCTCGGCAGCCCATGTGACCTGCTCGGTCTGCTCGATGAACTTGGAAGCGGGAGCCTTGCAAAGGGGGCAGAACTCGGGAGCGGAATCGCCCTCATGAACATAACCGCAAACGCTGCAAACATATTTCGCCATAATTTTTTTCCTCCGTAATAATATTAATTATAGTTTTTTTAATTTGTGATTTTTTATGATATCTGCCGCCCGGCGGCAGGATCAGTTGTTTTTGCGTGCTTTTACGCATTCGGCACACAGGCCGTTGATATTCAGCTGGTATCCGTGCATTTCGCAGCCCTCGAGCCGGCACGCTTCGTCGAAGCTCTCGGGATCGGGCAGGGAAACATCCAGATCGATGACGGCCCCGCAGCCGGAACAGACAAAGTGGGTATGCGGTTCCGTCGTCGCGTCGAATCTTTCCTGACCGTCTACGGTCCCGACGCTGATGATCGTTCCCTCCTCTTTGAAAAGGGCCAGATTGCGGTAAACCGTGCCGAGACTGAGATCAGGGTATTCCGGTTTGAGCCGGGCGTACAGCCACTCGGCGCTGGGATGCTCGCGCGTCTGACGAAGGGTGTCCAGTATTGCCTGGCGCTTTCGGCTGTTTTTCCTTGCCGTCTGCACCTCACTCACCTCACTTTTTAATAATAAGAATTATTACTGAAATTAATATAGCACACTCTTTTCTGTTTGTAAAGAGTTTTTTTGAAAAAATCGAAATTTTTTATGACAGCAAAAAATCAGCCGCGGCGCTTTTTGGGTCTGGCGCGCCGGAAGCCCTGTGTTTTCGGCAATAAATAAAAAGTTCTTGCAAATATAATATATGTAGTGTAAAATATTTTGGCTGAACATTAACTTTTTATATTCTTATATAATTGGAGGAACCGAACTATGATTTCCGCAGGAGAATTCCGTAACGGCGTCACTTTTGAGATGGACGGCCAGGTCATGCAGGTCATCGAATTCCAGCACGTTAAGCCCGGCAAGGGCGCAGCATTTGTCCGCACAAAGATGAAGAACGTCATCACCGGCGCTGTTGTCGAAACTTCCTTTAACCCCACCGCGAAGTTTGAAAACGCTTATGTTGAGCGCAGAAACATGGAATACAGCTATGCCGACGGCGATCTGTATTACTTCATGGACCCGGAGACCTATGAGCTCGAGCCCATCGACAAGAGCGAGCTGTCCGACGGCTTCCGCTTTGTCAAGGAAAACATGGTCTGCACCGTCAGCTCCTATAAGGGCAAGGTCTTTGCCGTTGAGGCTCCGAACTTTGTCGAGCTGGAGGTCACCGAGACCGATCCCGGCTTCGCCGGCAACACCGCCACCAACGTTACAAAGCCCGCCACTCTCGAGACCGGCGCGGAGGTCAAGGTGCCTCTGTTCATCAATCCCGGCGACAAGATCAAGGTCGACACCCGTTCCGGCGAGTATCTTGAGCGCGCAAAGGGCTGATTCAGGAGGATATTTATCATGACACCTGCAGAAAAGGTTGCATATCTCAAGGGCCTTGCCGAGGGACTCGGCGTAGAGGCCGGAACCAAAGAAGCCAAGCTTCTCAACGCCGTTATCGACGTTCTCGAAGACATTGCCTACGATCTGGACGAACTGACCGACACTGTCAATGACATCGGTGAAGATCTGGACGAGCTCTATGACGAGGTAGACGACATTACCGATTATCTCGTTGACGACGAGGATTATGACGATGACGACGAAGATGATGAGGATGAGGACGACGGGGATGACTACTGGGACGACGAAGATCCCGTGTTTTACGAAGTGACCTGCCCCGCCTGCGGCAACACCATCACCATCGACGAGGATGTTCTTCTCACCGGTGCGATCGCCTGCCCCAACTGCGGCGA
>CAKSXP010000229.1 GCA_934515035.1 uncultured Oscillospiraceae bacterium | reverse complement strand
CAGCCTGCCGGAATATCCCCTTGGTACGGAAACGATTTATTACACGGCGACGAATGATTCCGATGAACTTATAACAGTCGGCAATGTCGGATATGTGGAAATATTGCTGAATGATACATGGCGCCTTCTGCCCGAACATTATAGTTTTGATCACGTAGTATTTCCGGTTGGACCCGGAGAGACATTTTCTGCCGGCTTTAATATCGGATACCTTGATATTCCACTGTCCGCAGGTACATATCGATTAGTAAAAATGTATTCTGATTCTGACGGAAACTCAAAATATGCTGCCGCGCGGTTTAACATAACCGGTGAGCCGGACGCAAACGACGGCATAGAGATTTCGGATATTATGGAAGCGGCCTTTGACTTCTCTTCCGGCGGTGACACGCGCTTTTCCGTTCTCCTTCTGACACTCAGAAACAAAAGTGAAAGCGGGATCACGATTTATTCAATGGAGCAGGCAAGTCTGGAACTCCGGGATAATGGCCAATGGGTTTCAAGCGGAGACCAGTTCAGCAGACCCTCGCAGAAACTGGCCGCTGACTTTCTTGAGCCGGGGATGAGCGGCACTTACAAAGTCGATCTCTTCAGCATCATTGACAGCGCGTATCTTGACCGGGTTTTCGATGACGGCGTAATGGCACACGGAAATTACCGGCTCAAATTCATGATAGTATATAACGGGCGATCCGAATGGGTTTATTTGCCTATCGAGGCAGACTGAAACGACAGGAGTTTTGATGCAATAAATATTTCAAGAACAATTGGAGGAGTCTATTTATGAAAAAATTAACATCGCTCATAATAGTATTTATAGTTCTTTTTTCCTCCGCAACCGCAGTGTACGATACAGAACGTGATAGAGCACTTGACACAATAGGAGAGTATGATGCATATGCGGCAATTTTCAGATATTTCGATTTTTATTACGATTTTGACTTAGATGATACCACTTTTCCTGATTACTATGCAGGAGTTCATTTTAACGATGATGGTTCGCTAACGATGTTTACTACGGATGTAAGTGACGCTATACAGGATAATGTTAAGTCGATATGTAAATTCAATTACATTAGTTTTATAAAAGTGGACTACTCATTTAATCAACTAACAGCAATGGAAAAAACTCTAGGTGAACATAAAGATTCACTAGGCATTGTACGATCGACTATTGACATTGATAAGAACTGTATAAATATCTATGTCCAATCCAATGCGGATATTTTGAGCCAGAGAATAAACTCAAACATGATATCATGCTATAACTATATTTCTGATGAACATGTCTCAATGACGACGATAGGAGATTACGCAAATAAAGAAGCAATTCGAGATATTGAAATAAATGATAACTTTGTGGCAAATCCTTTTGCAGCAACGTCATATCGAGCGGGGTTAAGAACATATAACGGAACGGCAAATTTTGGAACTCTTGGATTTCTAGGACTTGATAACAATTCGCGTAAAGTTCTTATAACCCACGGGCATGGAGTTGACAGTATTGGTAACTCTATTAAGATAAATGGAACGACTTCGACATTTACTGTTCTAGGAGTTTCTGATACACTCGATGCCTCATATGCGATTGTATCTTCAGGTACTTTTGAAAATTATATTGCAAATACTGGCTCAAGAATGACAGCAACAACATCGACATCGACATTCAGAAGCATGAGTAATCCAACGGTTTATTTTTATGGTGCAACAACTGGAAGTTTGAAGACTTCTGGTTATTATGCAGCTTCTTCTGGTTCGGATTACTATTTATTATCATCATCAGGAAATTTCTCACAGTCGGGAGATAGCGGTGGGCCGATATTGGTATATACAGGTGGGGAATATAGATTAGTTGGAATTATCAAAGGTGGAGATGGTTCAAGTTGGGCGCAAGGAATATTTCTCAGTAGCATTAAGGCGGCTTATCGATCCGCAACAGGATACACCCTGTTTACATTTGTAAATAGCACATCATATAGTTAACGAGAAGAGTTTGAGTAGTTTTGATGCAATAAATAGCATTCGGTCTCAAGATAAAAAAGGGACTGCCTCACTTATGACAGGTGAGGCAGTCCCTTTTTGACTGCTTTGGGAGACGCTTTATCGGGCCGCTGTCCGTATCCGTTCTGCCGGAGCGCGGCACATCGGAAAGCGTTATTCTTTTTCGCTGAGGCGGCGCTCGAAGCGGAACTTGGCCTTCTTTTCCGGGACAGCAACGGGATACTCTCCCGTGAAGCAGCCGGTGCAGAAGCCCTCGCCGCATTCGGCAAGCTTCGTTACGCTGTCGGTGCTCAGATATCCGAGGGAATCGACTCCGATGATCTTTGCGATCTCTGTTATCGTGTGGTTGCAGGCGATGAGGTTCTCGCGGGAGTCGATGTCCGTTCCGAAATAGCAGGGGTTGAGGAACGGCGGAGCGGACACGCGCATATGCACCTCCGTCGCTCCGGCCTCGCGCACGAGCTTTACTATGTGCGCGCAGGTCGTTCCGCGGACGATCGAGTCGTCGATCAACACGACGCGCTTGCCCTTTATCGTGGAGGAAATGGTGTTGAGCTTTATGTTGACGGACTTCTCGCGCTGGCTCTGTTCCGGCTGGATAAAGGTGCGCGCGATATACTTGTTTTTGATGAAGCCGACGCCGTAGGGGATACCGGACTGCTTTGAATAGCCCAGCGCGGCGTCGAGTCCGGAGTCCGGAACGCCGATGACGACATCTGCCTGGACGGGGTGCTCCAGCGCGAGGAACGCGCCGGCGCGCTGCCGCGCGGTGTGGACGCAGCTGCCCTCAATGACGGAATCCGGGCGCGCAAAGTAGATATATTCGAAAACGCAGAGCGAACGGGGACACTTGCCGCAGTGGGTAGTTATGCTGCGCAGGCCGCTTTTGTCCGCGATGACGATCTCGCCGGGGAGCACGTCGCGCACAAACTGCGCGCCGATGCCGTCGAGTGCGCAGCTTTCGGAGGCAAATACCCATCCGTTTCCGAGCTTTCCGACGCAGAGCGGACGGAAGCCGTGGGGGTCGCGTGCGGCGATGAGCTTCTGCGGCGACATGATGACGAGCGAATATGCGCCCTCCAGTCTGGACATGGCGGCGGAGATCGCCTCCTCTATCGAGGGGGCGCGAAGGCGCTCGTTGGTTATCGTATAGGCGATGACCTCGGTGTCGCTTGTCGTGTGGAATATCGCGCCGCTGAGCTCCAGCGCCTCGCGCAGCTCGGTGGCGTTGGTCAGGTTGCCGTTGTGGGCAAGGGCCATGCTGCCCTTGATGTGGTTTATGATAAGCGGCTGTGCGTTCTCGCGGCTCTTGTTGCCCGTCGTGGCAT
>CAKSXP010000228.1 GCA_934515035.1 uncultured Oscillospiraceae bacterium | reverse complement strand
GATATGTTTCTACTCGATTTTTAATTGCTCAAAATGGTAACGCGGTTTTCCGATACTCTTTTTGCCATACTCGATCGCTTCCGCCGGGCAATAGCAGATGCAGGCCATGCAATGTGTACATTCCCCGCCCCATGCAGGCTTTCCGTTTATCAGTTCGATGTTGTTCAGAGGACATTTTCTTACGCATTGGCCGCAGCCGATGCAGGCATCGTTTGCCCGGAATGCGCCGGCTTTCACGAAAAGCCGATAGAAAGCCGGGTTTATCGGCCCGCTCATGAAACGGTCATAGAGGTTGTTTCGTGGTGCACGAAAGCTCTCTCCCGCCTTTATGTGCATAATTGCATCCGCAATATCCGGCTCCGCTTTCTCCACGATCTTAACGGCTTCCTCCGCCCGCGGCGCGTCAAACATGGCGATATAGTTTTCCGGCATAACGATTTGCGCCGTGCCCATATAGTGCAGATGCTTTTGCTCTGCAAGCAGGCGATTATACTTTTCCGCGTTTCCGATCTCCCCGCCGCAATCCATCACAAACCAGATACGCTCCGCAGAAAGCAATTCCGTTTTGGAAAGCCAATCCGATACGACCCGCGGAATACGCCACGCATAAGTTGGGGTCACGATGATAATATCGCACCCTGTTCTGACCGGCGAGCAGTCATTCGCTTTGATTTTTGCATTCAGGTCAGCCATTTCATCCGGCAGCGCCTGCGCGATCCGCCCTGCGATATAGCGGCTGTTCCCGGTCCCGGAAAAACAGAAAATCATAGATCCAATTTACCTCCAGAAAAACCGATTTGTCTATTCATTATGACATTTCGTCAAGTGTAAAACAAGGGAAAATCCACCGTAATTCTATCAGAATTACGGTGGACTTTTTGGCGGAGCGGGTGAGTATGTCTACCCGAACCATCCTTGCTATTGAAACATGCAAGAGCAGCCCGCGATTTGAAAAAGAGGGCCGATAACCCGTGCTGCCTGATGGCTCACGGATTATCGGCCCTGCGTCTATGCGTCCGGCACTTGTGTTGTTATTTGATTTTACCCATGATAGTCGCCAGTCGCAGGATCCACCACGACATAGGGAACAATCTTGCCGTCGATCTCTACATACACCTGATACACGCCGTTTTCCAGTTCCTCGTAATGATCCGGTTTGACGCCGTAGTTGTCCAGCAGACTTTTTTCAAATTCGACCTTCCACGAATCGTCAGCGGATGTATCCCCATTTGTCGGGGCATCTTTGTCCTCTGAGTTATCCTCGTCAGACGAAATGCTCGTATCTGCGGCAGGGGTAGTATCAACTGTTCCATCTGTATTCTCCGTAATGGAAGTGTCTTGGCCGCTTTTGCCGAGGAACGGCAGCTTTCCGCAGGCCGTGAGGGAGAGCAGCATCATTACCGCAAGCAGGGCGGCAGCTAAAGTCTTATATTTCATGTTTCAGAACTCCTTTTGATGAAAAAAGGCGCAGAGTAATACCGATCGGTAAAGCTCTGCGTCTTTGCGTCTGGCTATGTATTTGCTTTTTACGTTCAATGAGTATTTCTGCCGGGGCTTTTTACATTTTGCTGTCTGCTTCGTTCATTTCGAGATTCATCAGGTCAAAATCAATATACTCTCCATTGATTTTGAAAAAACGGGGAAACGTACACAGCTTCCGAAAGCCATACTTCTCATACAGATGGATGGCGCGGGCATTGCTGCTGCGTACTTCAAGATTCAACTGCTCGAAGCCGTTCTCCCTGGCAAATGTCAGAATTGCTTCCATCAGGGCAGGCGCTGCGCCGCAGCCCCACCATGCTTTTTTCAGACTGATACCGAACACCCCGCGATGGCTCATGCGATTGCTTCTGCGGTTCAGACTTGCCGTGCCGATGATCTCGCCGTCTACCTTGGCAAAATACTGAGCATTATCAGCCGATCCGTACTGCAAGCGCAGATAGTCTTGCTCTGCTTCGAGGCTGAGCGGTACACCTTCTGCGCCAAAGCTGAGGTTGTCAGTTTCGCCGCCGATGATTTTCAGATAATCCAACAGAGCGGCGGCTTCCTCTGGCTGTGCGCGTTCAATGACAAACAAACTGTTATTCAATTTCAAGACTTCCTTTCTTTGATATATTCCCGTGTATTATTTACGAAGTCCGGCAGCCTGCATGATGGCCTCGATAGCTTCTGCCGGAGCACTGCCCCAAGTGATCTCCACTTCCTCGCAACCGGCGCTGTCCAGCAGCTTCCGCGCTTCATTGGTCAGGAGCTTTTGGCAGCTGACATCATCGCGCTCCAGCTTGACATACACGCCAGAGAGCCATCGGATTCGGCAGGCGTGTCCACCTCCGAGGGTGTGCTATTGGGAGCTTCCGACAGTATAGAGAAGCCTGTTCTCCCAAGGTTTTTTCATGTTTCATCCGTCCTTTCCGGCGCCTGCGTCGTTCCATCTGTCACCAGAGAGAAATAGCCGCCTTTTTCTTTCCCAAGGAGCTGGAGCACGGTATATTCGGTGTCGTTTACCGTCATTGTGGCAGGCATCATTCTGTTGACGGCCCCTTTCACATACTGATGATCTTTCGGATGGTATTCGCCGTTCTGATTGTCAGCTTCGAGCCAATATCCGCACGCGACGTCTTTGGCCACCAGTTGGTTTTCTGATAGTCCTTTCGGCTGAATGACCAGAACACAGCCGATCGATATTCCTGTATTTGCTCCAAACCATCTTTCGACGCGCCGATCTCGTGATAGACATCCGGGAAGGTTGCAGGCGGCAGGATGAAAATGAGGTTATCGTAAATTTCCTTATTTTCAGTTCCCCACCAATCCGGGGCATGGCGCAGAATGTCCGCAAGCTCCTCCTGCCGAATAATAAAAACGGGAATGTCCAAGCCAAATTCACGCTGTATCATGCGCTCAACCCGATCAGTCAATGCTGTTACATTCCCGTCAGCGCTGGAAAAGATCACGTTACCGCTGTTCAGACAGGTTTTGACCTCCATGACGCCAAGCGCTTCAAAGCATTTCTTCAGGTTCTCCATCGGCACTTTGTTTTTGCCGCTGATGTTGATGCCCCGCAGCAAAGCGATATACCGTTTCATTTACTTCGCCTCGCGGAGCCGGTTCAGGTTTTTCAGCACAAACGGACTGTTTACGGAGATGCGCCCCAGCGTCAGGCATCCATCCATCTGCTCGCAGTCGGCGCAGGTATCCAGTCCTTTTTCCCGGACGCAGTTATGTACGGGGCAGAGCTTGTCGCAGAAGGGCGTTTTTGCGCCCTCCACGCGGCAGCCGGTGCAGTTTATCATTTCAGGTAGGATCGTTACCCCGTTGAGCTTTGTCCACAGGGCGGCAGTTTTTT
>CAKSXP010000227.1 GCA_934515035.1 uncultured Oscillospiraceae bacterium | reverse complement strand
ACCTGTGTCAGACCGCCGGGGACCGCCCCCACGCTTCCCGTCAGGCTGACCTCTCAGAAAGGCGGTAGTTAATTTGAACAGCAAAACGCCTGTCATCGAGCTGCGCGGCATATCAAAAAGCTTTCCGGGCGTCAAAGCTCTCAGCGGAGTAGACTTTGACATCTATCCCGGTGAGCTGCACGCGCTTTGCGGAGAAAACGGCGCCGGCAAGTCAACGCTTATCAAAGTCATGACCGGGGCCCACGCCCCGGACGAAGGCAGCATCCTTGTAAACGGAGAGGCCGTCAGCTTCTCCAGTCCGCAGCAGGCTCTGTCAATGGGCATCGCCTGCATATATCAGGAGCTCTCGATCGTACCCCAGCTGGATGTTGCAAAAAACATATTTCTCGGCAACATGTTCACCAAAGGTAAGACCGGCTTTCTGGACAAAAAGCGCCTTTACAAAGACGCCGCGGAGATCCTTCACGACCACATCAAGCTCAACATCGACCCCCACGAGATAGCCGGGCGGCTTTCCGTTGCACAGCAGCAGATGGTCGAGATCGGCCGTGCGCTGACGCGCCAGGCAAAGGTCATCATCATGGATGAGCCAACCTCGTCCCTCTCGGACAAGGAGGTCGAAACGCTCTTTAAGCTCATCCGTATGCTGAAAGCGGACGGCATCGCCATCATCTACATAAGCCACAAGCTCGACGAGGTCATGCAGCTGTCCGACCGCATAACCATACTGCGCGACGGGCAGAGGATCAAAACCGTGAACACGGCCGACACCACCAAGGAACGCCTCATTTCCGACATGCTCGGACGCGAACTGAGCAACATGTACAACAAGCAGCCCGCCGAGATCGGCGGCACGGTGCTCGAGGTCAACGGCCTTACGCGCAGCGGCGTTTTCAGCGACATATCCTTCTCCGTCAAAAGCGGAGAGATCGTCGGCTTCTTCGGCCTTGTCGGCGCGGGCAGGACGGAGATCATGCGCGCCATATTCGGCATGGACCGCTATGACAGCGGAGAGGTCATCCTCGGCGGCGAAAAGCTTCGCGGCAGAAGCCCCTCGCGGGCGATACGCAGCGGCATCGGCTTTGCAACGGAGGACAGAAAGAGCGAGGGACTTGCCCTCCGGCTTTCCATTCTGGCCAACATGACGATAGTCAAGCTCTCACAGCTCAGCCGGTTCGGGGTAATCAGCCGGAAAAAGCAGCGCAGAACGGCGGACGAATATGTCAGTTCCATCAGCATCAAAACGCCGTCCGTTTCCCAGCTCGTCGGCAACCTCTCCGGCGGAAACCAGCAGAAGGTCGTTCTGGCCAAGTGGCTGATGATGGAGCCCAGGGTCCTGATCCTCGACGAGCCGACCCGCGGCATAGACGTCGGCTCCAAGAGCGAGATATACAGCCTTATCGTCCGGCTGGCCCAGCAGGGTGTCGCCGTTATCATCGTCTCTTCCGAGATCGAAGAGATCCTCGGCATCTGCGATAAGGTGAACGTTATCCACGAGGGAAGGCTCGTTTCAACTCTCGACGCCGCGACCTCGTCCACTCACGACGTACTTACTTCCGCGTTTGGAGGTGTTTCACAATGACTGAAAAAAACGGCGGAGCAAAAAAGGTCTGGCGCGCCATCAAAAACACGGACGGCATGCTCATCCTTCTGATACTCATCGTCTATTGCGTGCTCGTCTCCGTATTTGGCCCGATGATCAACTCCAACGCCGCGAACACCGGCGTGTTCCTGACATGGAGCAATGTCATAATGACGCTGCGCCAGAATGCCGCCTTCGGCATAATCGCCTGCTCGATGACGCTGGTCATCATAACCGGCAATATCGACCTTTCGGTCGGCTCGATCTATACTCTGTGCGCCTGCGTCTGCGCAAAGAATCTTCAAAACGGCTTTGCCGCGGCGGTTCTCATGCCGCTTGCCGCCGGCGCTCTCTGCGGCCTCGTCAACGGCGTGCTGATAAGCCGGCTGAAGCTCAACTCCTTCATAACCACGATAGCAACGATGTCCGTCATCGCCTCGCTGGCGATCCTTTACACGCAAAGCGGCATCCTGACGCCGACAAACAGCTCCCAGTCGGTCGTCAACGCCTTCAAGTTCATCGGGCAGGGCAAGCTCTTCGGCGTTATCCCAATGCCGATACTCATCTTCTTCCTTGTGGCGCTCATATCCGGCTTTGTCCTCCGCCGCACGGTTTTCGGCGCGCGGCTGTACTATCTCGGCGCAAACCCGCTCAGCGCAAAGTTCTCCGGCATCCGCACGGACAACACGCTGACGGCGACCTACGTCATCTCCGGACTGTGCTGCGGTCTCGCCGCGCTGGTCACCGTCTCGAGAAACATGTCCGCACAGGCTCAGATCGGCAACGGCATACAGATGGACATCATCCTCGCCGTCGTCCTCGGCGGCACCACGATCATGGGAGGCAAGGGCTCGATCATCGGTTCAGTGATCGGCATCCTGTTTATCGGCTTTCTGGGCAACGGGTTCACGTTCTTCGGCATCGACAACTCCTATACCCAGAATATCATCTCCGGCATCATCCTCATGATTGCGCTGAGCGCTGACATTCTTAACGAAAGGGGGGTCAGGCTGTGGAAAAGAAAACAGGCAAAGTGAGCGCGCTGTTCTCCAGCAAAACGGCTCTCAAACACACGCTGCTTGACAATACCTCTATTATAATCCTGCTTCTTCTCCTGTGCGTCTGCGTCTTTGGCGTCACCGGTTTCGCCACCGGCGCGACTCTCACTCAGCTGATACTCGAGATAAGCATCTATGGCCTCATCGCCGTCGGACTTTCCCTTGTCATGATGTCGGGCGCTATCGACCTTTCCGTCGGCTATCTGATGGGCACCTGCGCCGTCGTCCTCATCTCCGTTTACAACGCCAGCGGCAGCATCGCGCTCTCCATCGCCGCCGGGCTTGTCACCGGCATCCTGCTCGGGTGCGTCAACGGTTTCTTTGTAACGGTGATCGGGATCAACCCGCTGATCGCGACCATCGCCCTGTGTTACATCTACAACGGCGTTGTGCTCCGCTCCACGAACGAAAGCTCGCTGCGCGCGGCGGAACAGGGACTCAGAACAGCTGTATATACCCGCGGCATCGGCGGCGTTCCGATACTGAACGCGACGGTCATAGGATTCATCCTGATCCTTGTCATACTGGGCATCTTCCTGCGCAGGACAAAGCTCGGCAACGACCTCTTCGTCACCGGCGGCAACGCCGACGCCGGACGCCTTTCCGGCATCGACCCGAAAAAGCATCTCTTCCTGGCATATGTTCTCTGCGGCGTCTGCTGTGCGGTCGCGGCGCTGTTCCTCTCCGCCCGTTTCGGCGGCGCAAGC
>CAKSXP010000226.1 GCA_934515035.1 uncultured Oscillospiraceae bacterium | reverse complement strand
GGACAGCACAACGGCAAACACCGCAAAGCCCGCAAGGGCCTTGCCCTTCCAGACATGGAAGGTCTTGTTTATCATCATCTCCGCCGCAAAATAGCAGACGAACCCGCCGATCAGCATCAGCGCAAGCAGCTCCCATGCACTGCCGTCCGAATAATAGCTGTCCTTCAGCATATTGTGGGCGCAGACCCCCAGGACCAGCGCTCCGCCGAGAGCAAAGCAGTATTTGAACACCGGCTTGAGTATCCTGACGGACACAACATCGCCCGCGGCCTCCATGCGGCGGTGCTTATACAGCAGCATGCCAAGCACGACCAGAACAGCGCCGACGGCAAGATACACGAGCATGCCGGTCCATCCGGAAAAATCCGCCTGTGAATACTGCATTGTCCAGGTGCCGTCCGCATTGACCAGCTCCGGCACATTGACCAGCATATTGCATGTCATATAAACCAGCGGAGACAGCGCCGTCAGAACATACTTTCCCGTGTTTGCGCCATAGATGAACACGCAGAACGCGCGGCCGACCGCATATTCCAGTACGGCCGCCAGAAAGTTGAAAACGACATACGCCGCCGGCAGCACTATGATATGTCCGGTAAGCTGTGCGCTGAAAGCGGCAATGCCGAAAAACAGTACCAGCTGCATGCTCACAAGAGCCAGCCAGACAAGAAGCGGCATCACATTCACGGCGCCATAGCTCGCCTCAACGCAGAGCGACGCGGCAAAAACGACTATGTTCACGGCAAGCAGCGGAACGAGTCCCGCCAGCGACTGTGCAAAATACAGCTTCCCGCGGTTGATCGGCAATACGGCCATGGCTCCTGCGGAGCGGGCGCTGTACATGAACGAAAACACGCACATCGCAGCGGCTATCGCCGCGAAAAAGCTGATGAAAGGTCCTGTTTCCGCCGCAGCGTTCATCACGAACTGGACGGTCACGGAATCCGTCTGCCCGTAAGACAAGACCTCCCAGTTTCTGGTCAAGCCGGAGGCTATGCCTCCGCAGAGAACGACGACCCATGCTGCGAGATAGGCCGTCCAGACGGGCCAGGAGCGCTTGACGGCGCTCAAAAACAGCGTCTTAAAGCACGATGTCCCTGACTTCACTGTCCGCACCTCCCAACTCGTAAATAAAAATTTCTTCAAGCGTCAGCGGAAGCAGATCCATGAACAGCGGGTGCGCCCGCATCAGCTTCTGTTCTGCCTCGCCGCTGTCGCCGCGCAGTATCAGCGTGTGCAGCCGCCCGGTCGTAGTCTCGTGCAGGATGTTCATATCCTCCGGAAGCTTTTCCCCCTCCGGCAGAGCGATCTGGACCTTGACGATGTTCTCCTGAAGCTCTTCAAGGCTTCTCTGGAGGAGCATTTTGCCCCCCTTCATGATGCCGACCTGGTCGCAGACATCCTCCAGCTCGCGCAGATTGTGGGAAGAGACGATGACGGTCGTTCCGTTCTCGGCGACGTCCTCCATTATAAGGCTCCACATTTTACGGCGCATCACGGGGTCAAGCCCATCCACCGGCTCATCCAGCACCAGAAGCTCCGGCCGCATCGACAGGCACAGGCGGAAAGCCGCCTGCTTCTGCATACCCTTTGACAGGCGGCGCATCTGGCGCCTGTCGTCGAAGTCAAAGTCCTCTCCGAGCTTCTCGAACCGGTCCCTGTCGAATTTAGGGTATATCCCCGCGTAGTATTTCATCATGTCGCGCAGAGTTGCCTGCGTGAACCAGAAGATATCGTCCGGAATATAGGCTATGCTCCTTTTGATCTCTTCGTTTTCATAGACCGGCTCTCCGTTTACAAGTATGTCCCCCTCGTCCTGACGGTAAATGCCGGTTATATGGCGCAGTATCGTGCTCTTGCCCGCGCCGTTGGGCCCGACAAGTCCGTAGATCGAGCCGCGCGGGACGTACATATCCAGTCCATCGAGCGCAGAGAACCCGTCAAAGCTTTTCTTAACCCCGACAGCATCAACCATCCTGTTCTCCTCCTTCTGTCAGCCTGATACAAAGTTCTTCCCTCGTTGCCCCGAGAAACTCAAGCTCGCTTGCAACCGCGTCGAACTGCTTGAGCAGTTCCCGCTTGCGGCTCTCGTCCACTTCGTCGCGGCGGGCAACAAAGCTCCCCTTGCCTGACACGGAATAGATATATCCCTCGCTCTCAAGCTCCCGGTATGCACGCTGGATCGTGTTCGGGTTGATCGCAAGTCGTCCCGCCAGTTCGCGCACCGAAGGCAGCTTTTCCTCCGGGACCATCGCTCCGGAGATCACAAGGCGGCGGACGCTGTCCATTATCTGTTCATAAATCGGCCGGGGGTCTCTGTAATTTATGCTTATCATAATATCATTCTCCCGGTATTGCGTATTAATCATTCTAATACAGTTATTTTATTATCGAGAGGCGGCTTTGTCAATAGCAATTTCGCCTCCGTTCCGCTCCGGGGCGAAAACCATGTTTTTTTGACGCTTCCGGGCGGCAAACTGTTCCCGTCCGATGCCATGGGCTGGCAAAAAAATAAAAAACAGGTGCACTGTATCGTTTCCAGTGCACCTGTTCCGTTAAAAGCCGGCAATGCATTCCGGCTCATGCGTCACGTCTTACCAGCCGTAATCGCCGGGATCGGACCAGGGATCATAGTCGTCGTAGTAATCATAGTAATCGTCGTCATAGTCCCAGCCCCAGTCGTTGGACTCGTAATACTGATCGCCGTCGATGTAATAATCGTCGCCATAGCCGATGAAAACATCCTCATATCCGTTCCAGTACCAGACGTCGCCGTCCTCGTCATACCAGTAATATGTATCGCCGTAATCGCCCGTGTCGCTCCAGTGTCCGCCGGCAGCGTCGCCGCTTGCCGTCTTGGGCGCCGTGCTCCAGTCTCCGCCGAACGTCGCTGTGTCGAGCATATTGCAGGCCAGATCATAATAATTCTGGATGCGGTTTTCAAGGCTTATGATGTTTGCAACGAGGGCATATCCTCCGGGTCCGGCATAGCGCAGAATAAACACGCTGCGCACGGGCATTGAGGGTCCGTCGTTAAAGACGCTTCCGTCCAGCCAGACATAGCCCGTTATGCCGTAGTACCAGCCGCCGTCCTCGAAGTCCGAGCCGATCGACTTGAGCACCTTGTCGCCGTACATGCTGTCAAGGCAGTCGCTGAGCATCTTCTGCATATAGTACTTGGCGGAGTCATAGCCCTGAGTCATTACGTCGTCAAAGCCCGAGATAGGCATGAGGTAGAACAGTATGTTGGAGTAATAGTCGTCCGTTCCCTCCTCGTTGACAGCATTGAAGCTGAGCGACTTGCTCACGTTCGGATGCTCGTGCACGGAGAGCGTTTCCGGATACTGTAT
>CAKSXP010000225.1 GCA_934515035.1 uncultured Oscillospiraceae bacterium | reverse complement strand
ATGCAAACGAGCACGGCAGCGTGATCCTTTACGACAGCGCCTATGAGGCGTATATCACGGAGCCCGGAATACCCCACAGCATATTTGAGGTCGAGGGAGCCAAGACCTGCGCGATCGAATTCCGCAGCTTTTCCAAGACGGCCGGCTTCACCGGGACCCGCTGCGGCTACACGGTCGTGCCCAAGGCGCTTGAGCGCGGCGGAGCAAGCCTCAACGCAATGTGGAACCGCCGCCAGGGCACCAAGTTCAATGGCGTGCCGTATATTGTCCAGCGCGCGGCGGAGGCCGTGTACAGCCCTGATGGCTGGAAGCAGAACATGGAGAACATCGCATATTACCAGAATAATGCGAGAGTGATCCGCGAGGGCCTCAGCAAGGCGGGACTTACGGTTTACGGCGGAGTCAACGCACCCTATATCTGGTTCAGAACGCCGGAGGGAACAGGCTCCTGGGAATTCTTTGACAGGCTGCTGCATGAAGCATGCGTCGTGACCACGCCCGGAGCGGGCTTCGGACCGAGCGGAGAGGGATATATCCGTCTGACCGCTTTTGGCGACGCCGGAGCAACGCAGGAGGCCGTTGAGAGGATCGCCTCCATCCTTTGATCGAAGAAAGGGACATTTTATGTGTGGAATTATTGGATTTACCGGCAGATTACAGGCGGCACCCGTCCTTCTCGAGGGGCTTGAACGCCTTGAGTACCGCGGATATGACTCTGCCGGAATAGCCGTCAGCGACGGACATGAAATGCGTATCGTAAAGGCAAAGGGCAGACTTGCCATCCTGAAGGAAAAGACGGACGGCGGAAAGGCTGTTCCCGGCTGCATGGGCATCGGACATACAAGGTGGGCAACTCACGGCAAGCCGTCCGATGAAAACTCCCATCCCCATGTCAGCGAAAGCGGAAGGATCGCGATCGTTCACAACGGGATCATCGAGAACTACGCACAGCTGAAGGAAATGCTCACAAAGCGCGGATACAGCTTCCGCTCCGAAACCGATACCGAGGTCGTTGCCCAGCTCATCGACTATTATTATAAGGGAAACCTGCTTGAAGCGGTCGCGGAGGCCGTGAGGGAGCTGACCGGCAGCTATGCTCTCGGCATAATGTGCAGGGATGACCCCGAGACCATAATCGGCGTCAAGAACCGCGCCCCGCTTATCGCCGCGTATTCCGAGGAGGGAAACTTCTTTGCATCCGATGTTACCGCCGTAACGAAGTATACAAGAGAAGTGAGCTATCTCGACAACGGAGAGATCGTTGTCGTAAAACCGGATAAGATCAGCTTCTATACTCCGTTTCTTGACAGTATAGAAAAGGAACGCGTTACTATCGACTGGGATACCGACGCCGTCGATAAGTGCGGTTATGAGCATTACATGTTCAAGGAGATGATGGAACAGCCGGAGGTCATAACTAAAACCATCACGCCTTATATAAAGGATGGCCGTGTTGATCTGTCGTCCGTGCTGGATGCCGCGTATATACGGAAAATCGATAAGATATTCATCGTGGCCTGCGGGTCGTCATATCACGTCGGAGTCGTGGCAAAGTATAACATCGAAAAGCTTGCCAGAAAGCCCGTTGAGGTCGTGCTTGCCAGCGAGTTCCGCTATTGCGACCCCATAGTGGGGGAGAATACCCTTGTGGTGCTGATCAGCCAGTCCGGAGAAACGGCAGATACGCTGGAAGCGCTGCATGAGGCAAAGCAGCTCGGCGCAAAGACTCTTTCCATCGTGAATGTTGAGGGAAGCAGTATTGCCAAGGCGTCCGACAGCGTGATCTATACAAAGGCCGGGCCGGAGATAGCTGTTGCAACGACCAAGGCATACAGCACCCAGCTTGCCGTTACCGTTATGATGGCGCTGTATATTGCCGAGGTCTGCGGAACGATCCGAGAGAGCGAGTACCGGACCATACTTGACGAACTCGTCGCCGTGCCGGATAAGCTGCGGAAGATACTTGATAATAAGGAAGATATCCAGTATCTGGCGTATCAGCATTTTTCAAACGAGGATCTGTTCTTTATCGGGCGCAACATAGACTATGCTCTGTCTCTGGAGGGGTCCCTCAAGCTCAAGGAGATATCGTACATACACTCCGAGGCATATCCCGCGGGTGAACTCAAGCACGGAACGATATCCCTAGTTGTCGATGACACGCTCGTGATAGCGATCGCGACATATTCAAAGCTTGTTGAGAAAACCATCAGCAACGCAAAAGAGGTCCAGGCCCGCGGAGCCCATGTGCTTGCCATCACGACGGAGAGCATGAAAGAGCTTGTTCAGGTCGCCGCGAACGAGGTGTTCACTATTCCGGACACCCATGAAGCGCTGCTTCCCTCCGTCGCGGTCCTCCCGCTTCAGCTTTTTGCATACTATATGGCGCTGTACCGCGGCTGTGACGTTGACAAACCGAGAAACCTTGCAAAGTCCGTAACGGTCGAGTAACGCTGCGCACAATAAAAAAACCTGCCGCCGTGCGAATATCGCACGGCGGTTTTTTCCTGTTTGCATTATAATAAAGCAAAACCTGTAAACCGCGCATCCCGAATACATATCCGGAGGAAAGAATTATATGAGTGCTTATGAACATCTTCTGAGCCCGATAACGATTTTGGGCAAGACTTACAGGAACCGGATCGGTGCGTCTCCGGTAGGGCGTCTGGTCCTTGACCGGGACGGCAATGTTGTGCAGAGCGAGATCGACCAGTTTGCAAACAAGGCAAAGGGCGGCTGCGGGGTAGTGAGCGTCGGCGAGTGCTTTGTTGACGACGAATACTCCTGCCGCGAAAATGATACTCCGATGGTGTTCGACCCGGAGGACAGCGTGCTTCTCGAAAAAATCAGCCGGTACGCCAGGGCCATAACCGAAAACGGAGCGGTCGCGCTGGCGGAGCTCAATCATTGCGGCCAGTCAAAGGTCGGAAAGGCCTGTGACAACAAAACAGCGATAGGCCCGATGTCATGGGAGCAGGAGGACGGCATCCATAATATCGCAATGGATGAGGCGATGATGGAGCATGTTGCCGATAATTTTGCCAGATGCGCCTATTTCATGAAGCTTGCGGGCTTTGACGGCGTTGTTGTTTTTTGCGGTCACGGATGGCTGCTGCACCAGTTCCTGTCGCCGAGACTCAACAGACGCACGGATGAATACGGAGGCAGCCTTGAAAACCGCGCCCGCTTCCCGCTGATGGTCCTTCGCCGGATACGCGAAAGAGTGGGAAAGGACTTTATAATGGAGATACGCGTCAGCGGCTGCGAGCTCATGCCCGGCGGCATGGACGTGGATGAGGTCGCGGAGTTCTGCCGCATGGCGGAAAAAGCCGGCCTTGCCGATGTGATACAGG
>CAKSXP010000224.1 GCA_934515035.1 uncultured Oscillospiraceae bacterium | reverse complement strand
ATGTTGCCGTAGCGCAGGGCGCTGTAATCGGCGGAGAGCTTTTGCAGCACGGCGCTCTCTCCGTTTGCAAGCTCCAGAGGCGTCTCGGTCTCAACGCCCCTGGCGCGCTTGAATTCGCGGAAGGCAAAACGCACGCGCTCCGAATCGTTTTTCATGTCGGCAAAACCGGGTTTGCGGCGCAGATCGTTCAGTATGCCGCGCAGCCGGTCGCGCCTTTTTTTGAAAAATCCCGCGATATCCAGCGTACTTTCGACCTCGTCCTCTTCCTCCGCGTCCGAAAAGAACCTGCGCACGCGCGGTTTGCGCTTTCGTTCGCGCTTTACGTGGGACTTGATAAGGCGGTAGATGTATTTTCCGATGAGCACCGTGCATATCAGCGTCACGGCGATCAGAAAAGCGTATAGAAGGTATTTCCATGCACCGGGGTCAAGAACGCCGTCCATATCCAGCGGCTCTCCCGGAGTCGGTTCCGGCACAGGAACATAGTCCCGGCGGGGGAACAACCCCTTTATAAAACGCCATACGGCGGAGAGGACGCGCCACACAAGGGTCACGGCGAATACAAACAGCTTCTGGATGATCCCGGTCGCGGCGAGCGCGAAGGCGGAAGCGGCAAAGCAGGAGACCAGCAGAAGATTTTTTCCGCGCATTCCGGCGGGGATGCGGCTGCCGGAGCCGCGAGAGCCGTCGAAAACGCTCCTGAAGTTGGCGCATACAAGGCACAGAACAAAGTTTGCGGCGGCAAGACAGGAAACGATGCCGCAGCTGCCGTCCGAAAGGGAAACGAGGACGATGTCGAGCAGATAAACGGCGATGGAAGCGGCCAGAAGCGCCTGAGGATAGACGGGGACGGCACGCCCGCCGGCAAAGCACAGAACAGCCGCCGGTATCAGCATCACGGCGGCGGATATGAGCTCCGCCGGCGCTTGCGGAAGGGTGACGAGCGCTGCCAGGCCCGCCGAGACAGGGACGGACAAAACGCGGAAAATTGCCGGTACAGCCGTTCGTTTTCCCGCAAAAAAGCGGCCCGCAATATATGCCGGCATGAGAGCAAAGCCGGAAAACGCCCATGCATAGCATTCCCGGCCGCGGAAAAAGATCCTCTCCGTGAGCAGAGCCAGGGCAAAGGCCAGCAACGCCCCGAGAATGAAGCCGAGCGCCTCTTCCGCAAGGCGGAGAGCGGTGCTTCGCTTTATCATGGCTGTACACCTCCCATCGGGATATGAACAACGACATTGCCCTGCCGGCGCAGCGCTTCCGCGCGCCTTTCAAGCTCCTCGTTCCAGTATGCCGAGACGCAGAGAATGTCCATCATTTCCGTGCGCCTTTCAAGCTCGGCGTTCATGAGAGCGTCGAATGTGATGCGTTTTTCGATTTTTGTGACCGCCAATGCCTCGAGGACCGCGTCAAGTCCGCGGCTCGCAGGCTCCACCGAGATCAGCTCCGCGCCTGCGCCGAGAACGCTGCCGGCGTTTGCGCGCAGACCGGGCGACATGCCGTTCTGAACGGCCCAGGCGGCAAGCCTTGCCGCGATGCTGATGCCGCGCTCGATCAGCTCGGTCTCCTCCGGTTCCATCGTGCCCCAGAGATCCGCGCGGATCTGCGTGTTGAGAAGGATCAGCAGCCTCGGCTCGACCGTGTAGTCGCGCCGGTTGACATACAGTTCGTCCATTCTCGCCGTCGCGGCCCAGTTGACATCGCGCCGGGAGTCGCCCGCCCGGTATTCGCGCACTCCGCTTGTCAGTATCGGGTCCGGATCCGTCCAGCGGCGCACGCTGACCTCGCCCTGCCATTGAAGAGCCTCATGCGGAAGCTCATCCGGGCGCAGCAGAGCGGGATAGACCAGAAGCTTTGCCGCGCACGAAAAGTCGCGGGAACGGGAGACGAGGCCGAACAGATCCCCGGCTGTTGCGGAGACTTTGGAGCAGTCGTAATACCCGCGCCTGTCCGGCGTCACGGAGTGACGCCTTGTTATGCGCTTATAGCTGCCGAGAAAGAACACGCTCCTGTGAAAGCGGTTTGCGCGCACGTCAAGATTCTCCTGACGGCCGAAATGCAGGTGAGGCGACACCGCGCTTTCGATGCGCAGCCACGGAACGGGAAGCAGCTTGCCGTTTTCGATGACCTCGACAAGGCAGACCGTTTCGCCGGCGTATATTCTGTTTTTCTCGAAATAGCGTTTGTATTCAATGTTTTTCAGCCCGCTGCTGCTGTAAAGCGCGACCTGACACAGCGCCAGCAGGCAAACAACGAGTATCAGCCGGAATACGGTCATATCGCGCCGCCTTTCAGTCGCTTATATTCTCCGAAGGAACGGGAACGCTGCCGAGCACCGCGCTTATGATGTCGGCTGCTTTTGTGCTGCTGCCGTATCCGGCGCGGACGACGAGCCTGTGGGCAAACACGGGCTGCGCAAGCTCTCGTACATCGTCCGGCAGGATGTAATCGCGCCCGCGGATGGCGGCCAGAGCCTGCGACGCACGGAGCATGGAGAGCATACCGCGCGGGCTTACGCCGAGCGAGACCTCCTCGTGGGCGCGGGTCGTCTCTGTAAGCGCGGCTATGTATTCGCGCACGGGCTCAGAACAGCGGACGAAGAGCACTTCCCGCTGGGCGGAGACGATCTCCTCGCCAGTCGCGGCGGCGCAAAGCTCGTCTAGCGGGCTTGAGGTCATGAACCTGTTGAGTATCTCAAGACTTCCTGCCCTGTCGGGATAGCCGGGTGAGACGCGCATGAGGAATCTGTCCATCTGGGCCTCGGGCAGGGCATAGGTCCCGGCCTGTTCGACGGGATTTTCGGTCGCTATAACGAGAAACGGCTCCGGGAGAGGGCGCGTCACGCCGTCCGTCGTGACCTGCCGTTCCTCCATGCATTCCAGCAGCGCCGACTGCGTGCGCGGCGTCGCGCGGTTTATCTCGTCCGCGAGAAGAATGTTTGTGAACACCGGGCCGGGCACAAACTCAAAGGTCTCTCTGGCGCGGCTGTAAACGGAGGTCCCCGTTACGTCCGAGGGCAGCATATCCGGCGTGAACTGTATGCGCGAAAAGGCGCAGCTCACGCTCTTTGCCAGCGATTTTGCCATGACCGTTTTGCCCGTTCCGGGCACATCCTCAAGCAGAATATGCCCCCCGGCGAGAAAGGCGGCGGTTATAAGCTCGACGGTTTCGCGCCGGCCGACGATCACACGGGAGATGTTTTCGGTAATTCTTTCAGCAAGGGCCGCAATTTTTCCGACGTCCAATTCTTTCACTCCGATCTGAAATGTCAGGCGTTGGGATCGAGGGGAACAGCCTAATATTATAATATTGTAGATATTCTAACAAATACATGAGAATATTACAAACCGGATTTCGCACAAAAAAAGGGTGGGAGCGCGCCCCACG
>CAKSXP010000223.1 GCA_934515035.1 uncultured Oscillospiraceae bacterium | reverse complement strand
CTGATCGTACAGCGGGAAGCGGAAATCGACGCTTTCAAGCCGGAGCCGTTCTATACGGTCACGCTGGGGCTTCCGGGGTTTGAGGCTGGCAGCGAGCGCATGAAAAGCAAAGCGGATGCCGAGACCTTGAGCCAATCCTGCGCCAATCAGACCGCTGCGGTCACAAGGCTGGAGTGCAGGGACAAATCCGAAAAGCCGCCTGCCCTTTATGACCTCACCACCTTGCAGCGCGACGCCAACCGGATTCTTGGCTTCACCGCCCAGCAGACGCTGGACTACCTCCAGAGCCTTTATGAAAAGAAGCTCTGCACCTACCCCCGCACCGACAGCCGGTATCTGACCTCGGATATGGCAGACGGTTTGCCTGCACTCGTAAACAATGTGGCTGCGGCAATGCCGAAAGTGGGCGGCGTCCCGATCCATGTAAACGCCGCGCAGGTCATCAATGATAAAAAGGTCTCAGACCACCATGCGGTCATTCCCACCGCCAACTTCAAGGAAGCTGCGCTCACCGGCCTGCCTGCCGGAGAGCGTGCTGTTCTGGAATTGATCGCCCTGCGCTTGCTCTGTGCCGTCGCGCAGTCCCATGAATACACGGAAACGGCGGTAACGCTGGAGTGCGCCGGGCACAGCTTCAGCGCAAAAGGCCGCACGGTCATGAATCCCGGCTGGCGGGCGCTGACGGAAGCATATCACTCCGGAAAAGGTGAGAATGAATCTTCGGATGCGGAAAAGGCACTGCCGCCCATGGACGAAGGGCAGATCTTTACGGTTCATTCTGCTGCCGTCAAGGAGGGCAAGACCACGCCGCCCAAACACTATACCGAGGATACGCTGCTCTCTGCGATGGAGGTTGCCGGTGCAAAGGAAATGCCCGAAGATGCCGAACGCAAGGGGCTGGGGACGCCTGCCACCCGCGCCGCCATTCTGGAAAAGCTGGTGGCTACCGGCTTTGTGGAGCGCAAAAAGAGTAAAAAGACGGTGAGCCTGATCCCGACCCACGCCGGTATCTCTCTCATTACCGTGCTGCCGGAACAGCTCCAGTCTCCGCTGATGACTGCTGAGTGGGAACACCGACTCAAGGAGATCGAGCGCGGCGAGGAATCCCCGGAAACCTTTATGCAGGGTATCCGCGATATGGTCTGCGAGCTGGTCAAGACCTATAAAACAGTGCTGGGAGCCGATGTGCTGTTCCCATCCGGAAGAACGGTCGTCGGAAAATGCCCGCGCTGCGGCAGTGATGTTACAGAGAGTAAAAAGGGTTATTTCTGTGAGCGGAACGACTGCCATTTCGGCCTTTGGCGGGATAATCGTTTCCTTGCGGCCAAGAAGATCGACCTGACAAAGAAAATGGCGGAGGCGCTGCTGAAAGACGGGAAAACGTATGCCAGCGGTATCTTCTCCGAGAAAACCGGCAAGACCTACGATGCCTATATCGTTCTGGAGGACGATGGCACGAAGACGGCCTACCGGCTGGAATTTGAAAGAGGGAAAGCAAATGGAAAACAGTATTCATAAAATGCGTGCGACGCACCTGATCCTGTCAGCAATTCTCACCATGCAGGGCGAGAACGCGCCCACTTTCAGCGCCCATTGCGACACCATCGACAATCTGTGTGAAACGGTTATGTCCGTCTTTGAGAAGCTGGGATATCGGGACCGGACGGTTTTGGGTATGCGTCTGGGGTTCAATCCCCATAAAGGGTTCGTGCCCACAAAAGTGTGCAAATATCTGGAGATTGCGACTGCCTTTGAAATGACCCTTGCTTCGTCGGCCAGCCGCCTTTTTCACAGAATCTGCCGCCGGTTTGCCGCATCCATGCTGGAGGCAGGCCGATGAGACTGGAACCTTCGGAGCGCGAGACCATCATTCTGTTCTCGGATGCAGACGATACCGCCAGCGTCTACACCTTCGATAAAAAGCTCAAAGCACGGCTCAAGGAGCTGCACCGGCGGCAGCCGGATAAAATCTACCCGGACAGCAAAGGGCGCTCTGGCTCTGCCTGCTTCATAGTGCCGAAGAATTGCATCTCTATCCGGGAGCCGTACAGCGAAGAGCGCCGCCGTGCAGCCAGTGAGCGTGCCAAGCAGGCCGGGTATAAGCCACCGGTCAGGGGCACCGTTCCCAAATCCAAATAAACACTATGCCCCTGCGAGGATTTCCACATCCCCGCAGGGGCTGACCATATGCAGGGAGTGCAATCCCGGAAAGGAGCGTATATGGCAGAAAAGCAGTCCAATAAGGACAGGCTCAAAGAGATCACGGACAGCATTGAAAAAGGAATACAGGAGCTGTTTCAGAGCGAGAAATACCGGCAATATCTCCGCACTATGAGCCGGTTCCACAAGTACAGTGTCAACAACACCATGCTCATCTATATGCAGAAGCCGAACGCCACCGTCGTTGCCGGCTTCAATAAGTGGCGCGATCAGTTCGGCCGCAATGTGCTGAAAGGCGAAAAAGGTATCAAGATCATCGCCCCGACGCCGTACAAGAAGAAAATCGAAGAAGCAAAGCTCGACCCGGATACCAAGCTCCCCATGCTGGATGCTGACGGTAAGGCCATCATGGAAGAGAAAGAGATCAGGATTCCGATGTACAAGCCGGTCACGGTTTTTGATGTGAGCCAGACAGAGGGCAAGCCTTTGCCGCAGCTTGCCGCCGATCTTACCGGAAACGTGCAGAATTATGAGGCCTTCATGGAAGCCGTGAAGCGCAGTGCGCCGGTGCCGGTCTTCATGGAAGATATGACCGGTATGGACGGGTATTTTGACGATGAGAATCAGCGTATCGCCGTCCGAACCAGCATGAGCGAGGTGCAGACGGTATGCGCGGCGATCCACGAAATCGCACACTCCCTTCTGCATGGCAGAGACGACGTTGGTGAGAAATATCAGGTGATCGAGCTGTTTGAAGAGCCTGCCCTGTATTCCAATGGCCGCATCGACAGAGAAAAGCTGCCCGAAGGGCTGTATGCGTATGACCTGCGCGGTTCCGACGATGATCCGGGGCTGCCCGTGATTATTCAGGAACACGTTGTCGTGAATCATGCGGCGACTGTCATTACAGCGACGCCCATTGACCTGACGGATGCAGGGTATCTCCCCTTAGGCGAGGATGGGCTGAACTTTGTAGGCGGAGAGCAGACCGTGAAAGGGTTTCTGCACGAACAGTTTCCGGAAAAGGCAAAAATCTCCCGCAACACCGAGGAAGTGCAGGCCGAGAGCATTTCCTATGCTGTCTGCGCCTATTTCGGCATTGAAACCGGCGCGAACAGCTTCGGCTATATCGCCACCTGGTCGAAGGGCAAGGAGCTGCCGGAGCTGAAAGCTTCGCTGGAAACCATCAACCGCACAGCATCCGGCCTGATTACGGACATTGACCGGAACTATAA
>CAKSXP010000222.1 GCA_934515035.1 uncultured Oscillospiraceae bacterium | reverse complement strand
CCTGCATGAACTGCTTGAGCTTATCCTCAAAGCTCTTGTCGCCGGTCTGGCCGTAAACCTCGCCGGGGGCAGACCTCGGGGCAGAGCGCGGGGCGCTGTTCTGCCGCTGGAAGGACTGCCGCTGCGCAGGAGCGCTTCGGCGCGTCTCATGCGCGGGAGCGTCAACAGCCTTCTTGATCGAAAGGTTGATCTTGCCCTCGGGCGTTATGCCGACGACCTTGACTTTGACCTGTTGACCGACAGTCAGATATTCGTTGATGTCATTAACATAGGTGTTCGCGATTTCGGAGATATGTACAAGTCCGCTCGTTCCGTCCGGCATGGTAACGAAAGCGCCGAATTTTGTGATGCCGGTCACTTTGCCCTCGATGATGGCTCCCAGCTCAGCCTGCATAAATGTTGTCCTGTCCTTTTATTTATAGATTTTTCAGTTTCCGACGTCGTAGAATATTTTCTCACCCGGCTTGACAAGGCCGAGCTTGTCCCTTGCGATATCCTCTATCGTGGAGTCATCGGCGCTGTGCTCGATCTCGTAGCTGAGCCCTGCGTTTTCCAACTCCGCGCGGGACACCTCTTCCTCCAGCTTTGCCTGATACGCCTCTGCCTGAGCGAGCCTTGATTTCAGACTCAAAAGGCTCACAATAGCATAAGCTGCCAGAGCAATTATCACTATTTTCGTAAAAATGCCCGTCTTTCTGAGCTTCATGCGAAAAAGCCTCCGTTTCGTCTGGCCGGGTTGGATGAAAAATTCCCAGTCTGAAAAACTTACTCAAAATTATTGTAAACCATTTCTTAGAAAAAGAAAAGAGTTTTTTTATACAAAAGATAATCATTTTTGCCGTCGTTTTGAACGGATAAAGGCAAAGTGTGAGAAGTTTTGAAAGGCCGCGGGTCAAAAGTGTGCAAAGCCGAAGCCAGAACCGGCTGAGCGTGTATGCATATATGACTGCACCAAGACAGACGAATGCGAGCATATATATCCGAAGTTCGCCGCGGCCCTCGCTCATTCCGAAGGTGAAAAGTGCAAGACCGACAGGAACCCAGAATATGACATCGCACAGAAACAGAAGCCAGAACGCGCGGGTCCGTATGCGTAAGGCCTTTATAAAGTCGTAGTATAGCCCGAAGCCCACGCCCAGCGCCATGCTGTAGAGTGAGACTGCGAGCTGATAGGACACGGGCTGCGCCATGTTATTTGAACAGCCGCGTCCAGAGGCTTCCTCCGCTGACGGATTCCTCATACCGCAGTCCGGTAACAAGCCCGTCGATCGTGACCTCGCCTGCGTCCAGGCTCAGCTTGCCGACGTGCAGGTCGTCGCCGTCGACAACAAGCCTTCCCTGCGTTGTCTGGATGACGACTTCCGAGTCGTCGAAGCTGTCCACGCTCTCAACTCCGGAAACGCTCATGTGTCCGCGCTGCTCCATGATGACCCTGTGAGCGGGCCGGGTCTGCCTTGAGCTTTCTTCATATGACATGACGATCCCTCCTGATTGCTGATACTGGATTATATGAGCCGCGGCGGATAATAGAACGAAAACAGCCGCACCGCTGCACCTGTTTTCGTTGCCAAAAGAGAAAAAGCGGGGTATAATGTGTGGCATAACAGAAGAGCTTGGAGGTTATGCAATGTATAAGACTCTGAAAAGAACGAGCTTCCGCGCAATACTTCCCGGATTTGTAATAACTCTGCTGTGCGCCGTTATCGCCCTTGCGGCCGCGGCGCCCTGCCTTGCCGCGCTTTCAGGCAGAGCTTCGGAGCTGGACGCATCGGTGACGGCCGGAAAAGCGGTGCGCTTTGATTCGATGATGGTGGTAGCGGGCTTTGCCAGCGCCTCGAACGCAAACGGAGAAACGGTCAGGACATATTATATGATCGATCTCGGCGGCGGCAAATTCATGGCAATGGAGGCTTCGCCCAAGTATGACGGCGCGCTCAGCGGCGCGCTGAAGCAGTCGGAGGGCTATTACCACACACATACGATAGATTCTCTCTCTCCGATGGGGGAGATAAGTGGGACCGCGGCGGATATGGATGACGAGACTTATGATTTTCTCCGCCAGGGGCTCGACTCTGCCGGGCTTGACGGAGAGATAGTCCCCATAACCGTAGTACTCGGAAAGGTCGGCTATCTGTCGGATACGGCGTTTACCGTGATACTGTGCATCGGGCTTGTAATGCTTGCCGCAGCGGCTGCGGAGCTGGCGCTGGCATTCAGCGGTATCTGGCAGAAAAAGGCGCGCGCGTTCGCCGAAAGCCTGTATTCGCCGGAGGAGATTGCGGCGGATTTTGAAAACGCCGAGGTGTTCGACCATGCCCGTCTGGGCGATAAGATGCTGTGGTATCAGCTCGGACCAAGGACACGGTGCGCGGCGGTCGGTGAGCTGCTTTGGGGCTTTGACCGCATAGACGGACGGGTGCTCGGCTCAAGGCGGTACTCACTGTACCTGTATGATTCAAACGGTGTCTGCCACGATATACATACAAAAACCGCGCAGGAGCGCCGACCGCTTGCCGACGCGATAGCAGCAAAGGGACATCCCTTCATTTTCGGATATTCGCAGGAACGTGCGGGACTGTTTGCGCGTGACCGCGCCGCCTTCAAGCGCATGGCGGAAGCGGAGATAAGAAAGTAAACCGGAAAGAATAATTATAAATAGTTATAAAGGCACCCCCGCTGAGCAGATGCTCGGCGGGGGCGTTTGTCTATGTGTTGTTTTTTTAATGCGACTATAGGCAAAATGCATAAAAATATCCTACAAATTTAGAATTGACAATCAGTAAAAACCATAATATATTTCATTTATCAGTTGCTTGACTGTCAATATAGATGTACTACTCCATATTACAGCGGAGCAGTTGACGCTGTTTTCATTGAAAGAACAAATGCAGATTTTTTACCTACAAGAACTGTTTCAGGATGGAATATTAATCTAACATCCGGCGGATATACAACATTGGCAGTAGGTTACACAGCATATGCGAAAGGAAAGACAACCGGAGGAATGACAGGTCAGGTTATTGATACCAATTATACAACGAGCTATGGTATTAGCAATTGCGTAGTTGTTAATACTGCATGTGCAGGAGGTGACAGTGGGGGAATAGTTGCCGGAGACACATCTTCTTCGTCAAGGCTAGTTGCAGGTATTATCACAGGCAAACAAGGTGACACTTCTAATTTAATTTATGTAAAGGCATATAATATAGTGTCAACTCTGGGGATAACGCTTTATTGATAGTTGGAAATGAAGAAATTATTATTTATTATCCTTCTTATAATAGTCTGCTATGGGGCTGCTGCCTGCACGGGTGAAACCGATATTCCATGGGAACTTGGAGAAGTTGCTGATTACAGCTTTGCTGCCTCGCTGGAGTTTTCTGTTATAGATGGCACGCTGACAAATACCGGCGCGGAGTTTTTGATAAAGAACAATAGCGATATGAC
>CAKSXP010000221.1 GCA_934515035.1 uncultured Oscillospiraceae bacterium | reverse complement strand
CCTTGTACTCCAGCGCGTATGGATAATGATCGCCGGAGAGGACTATCGCGGTGTTTTCAAGAAGGCCTGCCTTGTCCAGCTCGTTTATAAGCTCCTCGACAGCGCGGTCAAGCTCCATGTTGCAGGCAACATAGGCCCGGCAGCTGGAGGAATAGGGAAGGTCCGCGACCTCCTGTTCGTGCTTTGCCGCCTGCATGTTGCCGGTGAAGGTATAATACATATGGCCGCTTATGGTCATGTAATATGTATGGAAAGGCTGTGAGCCGATATACATCGGGACCGAGTTCTGTATCATTTCAAGGTCGGAGGGCGGCCATACGTCGCTCACCTCGAGCCCGCCGCCGCGCGCTTTGAAGTCATAGCCGAGATTCGGGTGACTCAGGTTGCGGTCGTAATAGTTTACCCAGCCGTTGTGGAAAGCGCTGCATGTGTAGCCGTATTCCGAGAGAATGTTGCCCATGCCGAATGGCATAAGATCGCGCGAGGAACGGGACATGCTCCATACGCCGGAGCGCGGCAGCAGCGACAAAAGCGTTGTGAACTCTCCGTCGCTGGTAGAAACATACCAGAGCGGATTGTAATAGTTTTCAAAAACGAAGCCGGAATTTGCAAGCTTGTAAAGCGTTGGCGTGTGCGTCTCATCGACGGCCCACGAAGAAAAGCCTTCGGCCACGATCCAGATGAGGTTCTTGCCCTCCCAGAGACCGGTGTATTCGTTTTCATATGAGGGTTCGGCTTCCGAAAAGAACCGGTGCATGTCTTTAATGACGGGATCGGATTCGTTTTCGATCAGGTCGTCGAAATCGATCTCGAGTATGTGCGGGCCATATTCGACGCCGGACGGCTCCGGTCCGGGGGAGGGCATCATGGCGGGGACGTCGGGATTGTCATCTGCGGGCTCATCCGTTTTGCCGTGCTCGTCCAGGACCTGATCGATCTCCCGTATGGTCTGGGCCAGCCCGTCGTGCGGAAGGGACAGAAGGTCCTGCTTGAGGTTGGTTATACAGCCGAAGTAGCGCACGGAAAGCTCCGGAACATAGGAGCCTGAATAGAGATAGGATATGGACATGACGCCGGCCGTGTCTGAGGAAGCCAGCACGGTGGCGGTGACCTGAAAGACGAGGAACAGCATGGCGTATGCAGCCCTTGCCCGCACGAAATTTCCGTTTTCTGGCTGGAGCTTCCGCCCGAAGATGAGCCAGAAGATCGTCGGCAGCAGGAGCAGAACGAGCATGGGCAATGTACGGAAGATGCCGGTCAGCGCTTCCCGCCAGAAGTTTTCGAGCACGGTACCCGCCTGCCCGACTGACGTCAGTGAAAGAAACGCCTTGAATATACGGAAGTATACCGCCTGCGCCCCGTAGAGCAGAAAGCAGAGAAACAGCACCACTCCGTGGACCTTTCTGAAAACCTCGCCCGAGCTTATAAGGCAGACGACAAGCGCGAGACATGCGGCGGCGATCCCGAAAAGAACAGCATACATGGCGCCTTTGGCGTTGATGCCATGGAAGCACCACAGCTGCATGATAAGCTCGCTGTAAATAACGGACAGGGGCAGGTAAATCGCCCAGAGATACTTCTTGATCGCAGATTTCATAGCTACTCCTTATTTGACTGCTTCCTGAAGGACTGTATTTGCAACGGGACCGGCGGCAGCAAGGCCGCCGCCGCCGTTTTCAACGACAACGACAAAGGCGTAAGGGTGATCCTTATCGTTCAGAAAACCGACGAACCATGCGTGAGAGGCACCATCGCCGGTCTCGGCCGTTCCGGACTTGGCGGAGATATCGAGGCCCGGAAAACGCCAGGCACCATATGAGTATTCAACGTTATAATTCATCATCGAAGCTATTTTCGATGCGGTGGAGGCGTTTATGAGCCTTGTTTCGCCGGAACTTTCTCCCGGCAGGATCGTCGGTTCCGCGCAGACGCCGCCGTTTGCAATGGCGGAGACGCAGCGCAGCATACCGAAGGGGGAGACAAGGTCGGTGTATTGCCCTATTCCGAGCCAGGCAAGGTCGGATGTGCCGTCTCCGGCGGGCTCAACGCTGCCCGGGACGGCAGTGATGCCGTTGAACTCGTGGCTGGCCGTAAGGCCGAAGCTTTCCGCATAGCCGATGATTTTTTCGCTTCCCAGCTCCAGCGAGAGCTCCGCAAACGCGCAGTTGCAGGAATTGGCCAGAGCCTGCTCGATCGACTGCCAGCCGTGCCAGCCGGTGCATGTTACGGTGTCGCCTCCGACGGTCATGCTGCCGCCGCAGAAGAAGCTGCGTTTGGCAAGGTCCGGAATGTTTTCGATCGCGGCGGCAAGCGTTACCAGCTTGAACACGGAGCCCGGGGTATAGGTGGAGCTGATCGTGCGGTTGAGAAAAACGCCGTCATATGATGGATCGCCGAGATCGGGCATGCTGTTGGGGTCGTAGCTCGGGGAGCTGACCATACACAGGATCTCGCCCGTCGTGTAGTCGGAGACAAGCACAGCTCCGCGTCTGCCGTAAAGTGCGCCGTAAGCGGCTTTGCAGAGAGAGGCGCCGATCGTGAGCTTAACGGTACCGCCGTTTCCGTCCGCGCTGTATGTTCCGTTTATGGGATCATAGCCGGCGAGCCCGGCGGCGAATACGCTGACGGCGCCTGTGCCGATATTCCCGGCGTAGTCGCCCGTAACATGCAGGACCGACATTCGCGTAAGCGCATCGTCCGCGTAATAGTATACGCCGTTTCCGGCATGGGCGAGGACAACGCCGTTTCTGTCGGTCAGCGTGCCGACGGAGAGAATGCCGTCCGTATAAATGCTCTGATCCGCGCGGAACATTGCCCAATCGGCGCCGTTAATAAAAAGCTTCGCGGCAAAAACGCCGAGTCCGGCCATCAGAAGGAAGGCGATGAGGAGAGCCGCGCCGGCGCGGCGTTTGACCTTTTTCATTGTTCGTCCTCCCCGGAATACCACAGTCCTTCGCTCTCGGGCTCCGCATCATCGGGCGAGCCGGGATCCTCTTCTCCGGACGGGGCCTCGCGGTATGCCTCCAGCGGTTTTACGATGAAGCTTGCGCTTCTTCGTGTGTCGGTGGCCTTGACAAAGGCGAGCATCATCCAGCAGGAGAGAAGGCTGGACCCGCCGACGGAAACAAAGGGAAAGGTGACTCCCGTAAGAGGGAGAAGATCGACGGAACCGAACACATTCAGCGAAAGCTGGACCATCATCATGCTGATGGCGGCGCATCCCGCGATAACATAAAATGAGCTGCGCCCCTGAGAGGCGTTTTTGACGGTGAAAACGGCGAGCACAACGATCGCCATAACGCAGAGCGCTGCGATGATGAAGCCAAGCTCCTCGCAGACCATGCCGAAAACGAGGTCGGTGTTTGCGGCAAAGACGCCCTTGAGCCAACCGGCGCCCGCGCCGTGGCCGAACAGGCCGCCGGAAGCTGCGGCAGAGAGAGTGCGTGTCTGCTGGAAGCCTTCGTCATAGGC
>CAKSXP010000220.1 GCA_934515035.1 uncultured Oscillospiraceae bacterium | reverse complement strand
CGATTTTGGCAGCGAGTGTCTGTCGCTGCACTTCTTTATGGTGAAAGCAAACTGTGATAGCTTTGTGGACGGCATGGGTTACGATTCCGTTACCATGGCGATCGACTATGATACCGGCACGGTCTACGACCAATTCAGTGTGGATGAGAGCTGGATGGAAAAGAGCGAAAAAGAGCAGTCCATTTATATCGCTGCGGCAGGCGGATGCTTTAAGAGCGCAGACTATAACGGCGAACCGATCTTTGTAGACTCTGAAACCCACATCCCGCTCTCCGACAGCGACATCGCAGAGGTCAATCAGGCATTGAGCAAATAACACACAACACCTTTTCAGGAGCGGGGCGCATGGCCCCGCTCTTTGTACACTGCTCCACCACCCCGCAGGGGCGATTTATGCTGACTGTGTTCGGCGCTCCGGCTGAATTGGAGCGATAGAACATTTTGGAGCGCTTGCCCCTGACGGACGCTGCCGCGGCCGTCAATGGCATTCAAGCGGAGCAGTCCCTCCGCCTAACAAAAATACCATTGGGAATGATCCCAATGGTATTTTTGTTGTTGGCAGAAAATTAAAAATGAGGTGATTATTTTTTTGTGCTGATATAGGCGGCAAGGTCGAGCAGCTTGTTGCTGTATCCCCATTCGTTGTCGTACCACGCAACGAGCTTTGCAAAGTTATCCGTTAAAGACATTCCGGCCTTGGCGTCGAATATGCAGGTGTGCGGATCGTGGATAAAGTCGGTCGAGACGACGGGTTCGTCGGTATAGTCAAGGATACCCTTCAGTTCGCCGCCGGCGGCCTTTTTGACGGCCGCACAAATCTCGTCATATGTGGCGGGCCTGACCAGGTTGACCGTCAGATCAACGACGGAAACATCGAGCGTGGGAACGCGGAAAGCCATACCCGTCAGCCGTCCGTTGAGCTCGGGAATGACCTTGCCGACGGCTTTGGCGGCTCCTGTGCTGGAGGGGATTATGTTGTTGTCTGCCGCGCGTCCGCCGCGCCAGTCCTTGGCGGAGGGGCCGTCAACGGTCTTCTGAGTCGCGGTCGTGGAATGGACGGTAGTCATAAGCCCGGACGCGATCCCGAAATTGTCGTTGATGACCTTGGCAAGCGGGGCCAGGCAGTTGGTCGTGCAGGATGCGTTTGACACGATGTTCATGGCGGGGTCGTAGCTTTCGTTGTTGACGCCCATAACGAACATCGGGGCATCCGCGGACGGCGCGGATATTATGACCTGTCCCGCGCCTGCGGAGATGTGCGCGCCCGATTTTTCCAGCGTTGTGAAACGTCCGGTGCATTCGATGACATAGTCGGCTCCGACCTTGCCCCAGGGGAGTCTGGCGGGGTCTGCCTCCGAAAAAACGGGGATCTCGTGTCCATCGACGACGATAGCGTTTTCCGTGCTGCTCACCTCGTGTGCAAGCCGCCCGTGTATGCTGTCGAATTTGAGCATATATGCCATATAAGAAGGCTCCAGCAGATCGTTGATACCTACAAATTCAATGTTATCGCGCTCAAGCCCGGCGCGAAAGACCAGCCTTCCGATACGGCCAAAGCCGTTTATACCGATTCTGATCTTCTTGGTTGCCATTTTGATGATCTCCTCTCTAAGATAAGGCCATAACAAACATATCATACGTTTGGCACATTAGTATTATATGCCGTTCCATGCAGTTTGTAAATAGTTATTTTAAAATTCGTCATTTTGTTGGAAACCATGCGGGGAATAGATACCATCGGCTGTCGGGCCTATCTGCCTGACGGAGAACAGAAAAGCGAGAACCGCCCGGCCAAATGCCGAGCGGTCCATCCAGAGTCATTCAAAGCCCAAAGGGCTCAGATCATGCCTCGTATGCGGTTTTGAAGCACTCCTCGATCAGCGCCTTGTCCGTCACGCCCTCGCGGAGCTTTGTTTTGCCGATATAATAAGTCGGGACATACCAGTAATCATAGCTTCCGGCAAGCTCCGGCTTGTTCTTTTCGTTTATCAGGCGAAGCGGCACCTCGCGGTATTCCGGATGCTCGGCAAATATCTCCTCCTGCCAGCGGAAGGCGTTCTGGCAATGCGGGCATTCGTCAAAGTAGAACAGCGTCAGTTCCTTCATGTCGTTTATCCTTTCTCATTCAACTCCGCGGAAGTATAGTCCGCGGGTATGTTTTTTTTCATCAAAGCGTCCGCCCGAACGGTATTCCCGGACGATGGCGGCGCACTGAGCCGCGCTCTCATCCGTAAAGCTTAGCCTTATGGAGGAAAGACCGAGCTGACCCAGCTCGCCGAGCCTGTCGGCAAGGTAGAGCGTTTTTGCGTTGAATATCTCGCAGCGCAGACCGGGCGCATGCAGGACGGGAAAGTGCTCGCCCTGGCGGTCGGTGAGCTGTTCCTTTCCGGTACAGGAGCATTTGCCCGTGCGGTTTCGGATGATGCAGTTTTCGGTTATCATGAGCGGCAGCCGCCCGTATGCGATGATCTCCGTGGGGAGCGGCTTTGACAGATCACGTATCTGAGCAAGGCGAAGCTCAAAGGAGGCGCACTGGGAGGCAAAGCCGAGCTCGCGCAGCCGTTCCGCGGAGACTGAATTGAAAACGCCGAGGCCGAAATCGGCGTGCGGAACAAAACCGAGTTTCTTTGCGGTCTCGAGAAGATCCAGCGTGCCGACAAGCGCGTCGGATATGCCGAGTGCGCGGAGCGTCTTCAGCCTTTTTTCAAGCGCCGCGCGCTCGCGGTCCCAGCATATCCTAGGGAGGACCGCTCCGACGGCGACGCCAAAACTGCCTGCACGACGGATAAGACCGGGCACGGAGCAAAGCTCTTCCGCCGGCAGCCAGAGCATCGCGGGCCTGCTGCTTATAAGCTCGTCCGAAAACTGTTCCGCACGGCGCAGAGACACGCTTATGTCCGGCGCGCCTTCGGGACCGGGAACATTGGGGGACGGCGAAAATTCCGCACAGCGCCGGACCGGCGCCGCGCCTCGCGCGGCCTCCAGCTTGTCGATCGCCTCGCGGCGCATCGCGTTTATCGCAGAGACGGGCAGCGAAAGACCCTGTCCGACCTTGGCCGACACGCCGGTGCAGTAAAACGGAGTTCCTCCGGTCTTGCGCAGACGGTCCGAGACCTCTTCTTCGTCGAGAGCCCTTGTACGCGCGGGTTCGGCTATGGGGCCGGTGACGCTTACAGTATGCCCGGCATCATCCGAAAGCAGAAGCGAGGCGGGAGCGTTTTCACTTATATTTGCCTTAAAGGTAACGGCGACAAGCGGGTTTTCGCGGTTTTCATAGCCCAGCCGAGCGGCGGCAAAAAGCTTTCTTGTGTCCTCCGCTTCCTCGCGGACGCCGAACATGTGCGCGCCCTTGCTGTCCGTAAAGTAGCCGTCTGTAAAGCCCTGCCGCGAAAAGGCGGCCTGGAGATCCCTGAGCTCGTCTGCGGTAGGGTCGCGGCCCTCGCGCAGAGCCCGGGCATAGACTCCCGTAACG
>CAKSXP010000219.1 GCA_934515035.1 uncultured Oscillospiraceae bacterium | reverse complement strand
GGATGCGATTTTCGACGGCATGGACACAGTCAAGTTGTGCCTGACGGCTCTGACTCCGATGATAGCGACGATGAAGATGATTCCCGAGAACATGAGAAAGGCTGCCGCCGGCGGATTCATAAACGCGACCGACTGCGCCGACTTCCTCGTTTCAAAGGGACTGCCCTTCCGCGATGCATATAAGGCGACGGGCGAGCTCGTTGCACTGTGCATAAAAAACGGCACGACGCTCGAAGAGCTGCCGATAGACGAATATAAAAGCATCTGCCCGCTTTTCGACGAGGGCGTGTACGATGCGATAAACCTCGAAAACTGCGTAACAAGACGCGGAATGTAAAAATTAAATCAACAGCCGGAGATTTTCTCTCCGGCTGTTTTGCTTTTGTGCCGCTGATTCAAGCTCTTATTTCATACGGTCGTAAGAATATAGAACGATGCAAAAACAAACTAATATGGAGAATTGAATAAAACTGAAACAAAAGCACTCCCCGGTTGATATCAGGGAGTGTTATTGTTATAATCAAAGCAGGTAACTTTGAGCATTTGTGAGGGGAGATACAAAATGACGGGAATATATGATTGCTTCGGGTATGGTCCGGGATATGATATCTCTTTTGAAGAAAGGTACAAATTGATCAGAAAAGCGGGATTTGATTGTGTAATGTTATGGTGGAGCAATCAGTTTGGCAGAGGAGACGGTTATCAAGAGGATGTAAGACTAGCCAGAACCGCTGGGTTATTTGTAGAAAATGTCCATGCGCCTGTGCATGAACAGAATAATCTGTCACTGGATAATTTGGATGGAGAAAGCGTATTTCAAAGTTATCTGCAATGTGTAGAGGATTGTTTTGTATATAATATACCAACTATGGTGATACATTTACCAAATGATAATAATCCTTTGAATCAAACAGGAATCAGACGGCTGACAGAGCTTATAAGCAAGGTGGAACAAAAGAATGTTCAGATTGCTTTTGAGAATTTAAGTAACACCAAAAACTTGAAAGCTGTGTTGAGTAAATTCACTTCAAATAATGTAGGTTTTTGTTATGATAGTTGTCATCACATAAATTATGTGTCAAATGAAGATTTGTTGGGTATGTACGGAAATCGGTTGATGGCAATTCATTTACAGGATAACGGCGGTAGCCATAATCAACATCAATTGCCATTTGATGGCGATGTTAACTGGAATACAGTTATGGAAAAAATCGCCTTTACAGGATATCGGGGAGCTACGACTTTAGAGCCAATGAATTGGGATTATTCACATTTAGATATTTGCCAATTTTTAGAATTGGCTTATGAAAGGGCAAAACGCCTTGATTACCTGCGAAGATAATGGAGGCGATAAAAGGACAAAAACAGACAGAGTAGTTTAGTCGGATTTCTGATTAATTACGAGGAATTGGCAGATGCCCCCAACAAGTAAAAACGCATTTTGTGTGTCCAAATGCACTGCTTGCCAAACTGTGAATAAGGGAGTATCCCAAGGATGCACTTCATCGCCGATTTTCTCATAAGCAGTATTATAAAAAAGCGGCTGTTTAACGATTACCCCCAGTAGTTCAACGATTGCTCGGCAGATTGCGGTTACGGCGCAACTAATAAGCAAAACAGCTGTGAAAAGCATAAAGCCCTGCCGCAGAAGCATTCTGCAGCGGGGTTCGTTATATGCTAAAACGAACGAAAAGCCTTATTTCAAGCGGTTATTGGGTATAGAAAAAGCCCACCGTAATTCTATCAAAATTACGGTGGACTTATGGTGGACCCGAAGGGGATCGAACCCTCGAACCTCACGGATGCGAACCGTGCGCTCTCCCAACTGAGCTACGGGCCCAAATTATTCTGTAAAACTGAATGCGAATAGTATTATACCACAGTTTTCGGAAATGTAAAGAGCTTTTTGTTTTAAAACTATTCACAATCTCACACTTGAAAACCTGCACCGAATGTAGTATCATGTGGAAGTACGGCTTATAGCAAGGCTGCACTAGTCGGGGAGCCAGCGGTGCCCTGTAACCTGCAATCCGCTATAGCAGGGATGAATTCCTTTCCGAGGATAGTCGGTGTGTCGTCTGCCCGAAGTAAGCGGCGTTGACGACCCGGTCTCGCGCAACGGTGCCTCGTGAACCATGTCAGGCGGGGAACCGAGCAGCATTAAGCGAGAACCATCGTGTGCCGCGAGGGTGCCGGGTCTGAGCAGGCTGCTCCGGTAACGGACATATCGGTCTGTTCGAAGAAAGGTGTGCAGTCTTGCTCTGAGCCGTACTTGTGATTTTCGGCCTTTTTGACGCGGCCATGCCGTCTGCACACCAGAGCAAAAAAGGCGAAAATCATCGAAACGGCCGTTAGGCGGCTGGAGCGGCGCTCCCGCCGGCCTGAACGTATAATGAGGTAATTCAAAATGTATCAGGCTCTCTATCGCAAATGGCGCCCGAGGACCTTCGACGATGTTGTCGGTCAGGCGCACATAACCGAGACTCTGAAAAAACAAATAGCTTCCGGAAGGCTGAGCCACGCTTACCTTTTTATCGGAACGCGCGGCACAGGCAAAACGACCTGTGCTAAAATTCTTTCTCGCGCGGTCAACTGTGAACACCCGGTCAACGGCAACCCCTGCAACGCCTGTCCGTCCTGTCTCGGCATCGAGGACGGCTCTATACTGGACGTCGTCGAGCTTGACGCTGCCTCCAACAACGGCGTGGACAATGTCCGTGCGCTGCGTGACGAGGCCATATTCAGCCCCGCCGTCGTAAAAAAGCGTGTTTATATCATCGACGAGGTGCATATGCTCTCGACCCCCGCTTTCAACGCGCTGCTGAAAATACTCGAGGAACCGCCTGAACACCTGATGTTCATTCTCGCAACGACCGAGCTTCAGAAGGTTCCCGCAACGATCCTCTCGCGCTGCCAGCGGCACAGCTTCAAGCGTATCGACAGCAAACTTATCGCTCAGCGCCTTCAGAAAATTTCCGACAGCGAAGGCTTTGACCTGACACCGGACGCCGCCGCACTTCTCGCCCGGCTGGCAGACGGCGGAATGCGCGACGCGATCTCACTTCTCGACCAGTGCTCTGCAAATGAACATATAGGAACTGAAGAGGTCCTCTCCGCAATGGGACTTTCCGGCAACAGCCGGACATCGGAGCTTCTGCGCCTTATCTCCCGCGGCAAAACGGCAGATGCACTCGGCCTTTTCGCTGGGCTTTGGCAGGACGGTAAGGATCCATCGGCGCTTCTCGGTGAGCTGTCCGGGCTTTTGCGAGACGTTCTCATGTTTGGACTGGCGCCGCAGAATGGGCGCGAGCTTCTCTCCGGAGGCTACGACGACGCGACACTTCGCGAAATGGCCGCCCTTTTTACCCGTGAGCAGCTGTTTGCTCATCTCAACACGATACAGTCCGCACTTTCCGGCATACGCTCCGGTCACACCCCGCGCACCGCAGCTGAATTGTGCATCATCCGCATGTG
>CAKSXP010000218.1 GCA_934515035.1 uncultured Oscillospiraceae bacterium | reverse complement strand
CGTCTATACCCCCGGCGAGGGCAAGAAGGGCCGCGACTATTTCGGCTACCGAGCCATCAACAGCGACGGAGTTTCCTCTCAGGAAGCAACCGTCATCATACGGATTGAAAAACAGAAAACTTCCGTCACCTATTCCGACATGAGCGGAAACGGCAGCGGTTACGCGGCTGTCCTGCTGGCTGAGAAAGGCGTTTATACCGGCAAGTGTATCGGCGGGAAATATGTCTTTTCCCCGGACGAGGACATGACCCGCGCCGAGTTTTTGTCAATGTGCATGAGCCTTGGAGACGTTGATATGATAAGCGCAGTACGGAGCACCGGCTTTTCCGACGATACCGATATCCCCGCATGGGCAAAGCCCTGTGTGTCGACAGCTCTGCTCAACGGATATATAAGCGGCTCAGAATCGGACGGCAGGACCGTTTTCGAAGCCGGCAGGCCCATCACCCGCGCGGAGGCGGCCGTAATGCTCAGCAGAGTACTGGGCATCACCAATCTCGTATCGGTCGCGCAGTATGACAGCGATATCATACCCGCGTGGGCGGCGGCTCAGACCGCTGGGCTTGAAGCCCGCAGCATCATAAACGTATCCGACGGCATGTATGAGACGCTTTCCCGCGCGGACGCCGCCGACATCCTCGCCGGCGCTATCGAATATCTTTCGGAGAACTGACGGCAATAGGCTACGGCTCTTTATACTCTAAGCAGGAGCAGCGCCTCATCTTTCAGATGAGGTGCTGCTCCTGCACGTATTATACGGAGATCATCACTGTTTCCCTGTTTTCAGTCTTTCGGCCAGGGCCTCGTCCGGCTGGACCATCACCGTATTGTAATCGGTGTATATCACCTTTCCGGGAAGAGCGCCGGATGGTTTTTTGACATAGCGGACCAGCGTGAAGTCCACCGGCACCTTTCCGCTTTCGCGCGCCTGGGAGTAGAAAGCAGCCAGAGACGCGGCCTCCATAAGGCTTTGCGTATCCGGGTCTCCGCCCTCCGTCCGGAGTATTACATGACTGCCGTGGATCTTCTGTGTATGAAGCCAGACATCTGTTTTTCGCGCCGTCTTTGTTGTCAGTCTGTCGTTCTGTGCATTGTTTCGCCCGACAAGTATCTCGAGTCCGGCAGTGGAACGGAACGACAGCGGCTTCTGCTCCTGAATACGCTCGTTACGGCCGCTCTTCTGGCGGCGCAGATAGCCCGTCTCCGTCAGCTCGCGGCGGATCTCTGCAAGGTCCTTCTCGTTTTCAGCCCTTGCGACCTCGTCGAGAACGCTTTGCAGGTAGTCAAGATCCCGCTCCGCCGAAACGATCAGCTCCGTCAGGTGCATACGCGCAGATTTCGCCTTGTTGTACTCCTTATAAAACGCCGCCGCATTCTGCTGCGGTGTTTTTTGAGGATCGAGAGCTATTTTTATAACAGGGCAGCCATCTTCATAGTAATCCTCGGTCTCAAACTCCGTCATACCTTTTTTGAGCCTGTAAATATTAGCGGTTATAAGGTCTCCGTATTTGCGCTTTTCCTCGCGCGACTCGGTTTTTTTGAGGTCGGAGCGCTGTATCTCCAGTTTGCGCTTTACCCTGTCGTGCGCGTTTCTGACGGATTTGGTCAGGCTCTGCGCCCGGCGGCGTATATCGTCCGCCTTGTCGCGTTTTGTGTAAAAAGCGTCCAGAAGCTCGGAAAAGTTGTCGAACACGACCGTCTCTCCCGCTTGGCTGAACTGGCTCAGGCACACGCAGGAAAACTCCTTCGGCCGGCCGTCGGTCGTTATCATGCACGGCGTAAACTCGCGCGCGCGGGCGCTGTCGCAGAAAGCGTCCATGATGTCGGCAAGGTTTTCCTTCTGCTCCGGCGTCATTGCTCCAATGCGCGGCGACGCATCTCCGCAGGCTCTTACGCACATCTCCCGCGCAAGCGTCGGGGACACGCCGGAGAAGCTTTCGGTCACCCAGCGGTCAGCCGCCCTGTCGGGATCCGCATTTTGCAGCATCTGCCGTCTTTCACCGGCGTCACACTCAAAAAACGGCTTTTTGTCCTGCTTTGGCGGAAGTCTGTATATGAGTCCGGGCAGCACCTGTCTCACCGGGTTCATTTCAGCGTCAACACGGCGCAGGCAGTCGATTATGTGCCCGTCTCCGCTTACGAGAATAATGTTCGTTCCCCGTCCCAGCATCTCAACGACAAGCTTTTTCTTTTCCGGAAATCCCATTTCGTCGAAGGCGTCCAGCTCCATCACCGCCATCCGTTCGAACTCCGGCTGATACAGCGCCGTTATCCTCGCTCCGACGATATGCTTGCGCATCAGCATGCAGAACATCGGCGGGCTCTGTGGATTTTCAAAGCTTTCCCGGGTAATATGCAGCCTCGCGCTTCCGACTCCGCCGGAAACGGAAAGCCTGTGATTGCCGCCGGGGCCGCGGATGGACAAAAGCAGCATATCGCGCGCCGGCTGCTGGACCTTATCTATTTTTCCGCCCACGATAACCGGCGCAAGCTCTTCAACGAGCGCCTGTATGGTCAAGCTGTCAAGGGGCATTGTCTTTACTCCTCCATAATTGCCGCGAAAAGCTCGTTGAGCCTCTCATGGTCTCCTCTCAGCCACAGCCAGCCGAACAGAGACTCGACCCCGGTAGCCGAATGATATTGGGACAGATCTGCATTATGCGGAACGGAGTTCACCTTGGCGTTTCTTCCGCGGCGGTAAACGGCCGTTTCCTCTTCCGTGAGCAGCGGCATGATACGCTGCGCGGCGGCAGCCTGCGCCCCCGCGCTCACATAGGTGATCGTGTCCTTGTGCAGGCCTCTGCCGGTAACTCTTCCGTGCGCGCACAGCCATGTCCGGACCATTATCTCATAGACGCAGTCGCCCATATGCGCAAGCCCGAGCGCGCTTATGCCGCGCAGCTGCTCCGCGCTGAGTTCAATGTCGAAGTAATCAGTCATTCCATTCCTCCTCCGGCACGTCCTCATATGAGGCGAAGTCAACAGCATCGTCCGCCTGCTGGACCGGAGCCGTGCCGTTCATGAGCTGCATCTCCTGCCACTGCTCTTTGGTCATCATGATCTGACGCGGCTTGGAGCCCTCAAACGGGCCGACGACGCCGATCTCCTCAAGCTGATCGACAAGACGGGCAGCGCGCGAGTAGCCGAGCTTCAGGCGGCGCTGAAGCATCGAGACCGAAGCCTGCTTTGTTTCAAATATAACGTCCACGGCCTGCGGCAAAAGCTCGTCGTAGTCTGCGAAGGGGTTGTCCGAAGCGCCTTCCGTATCCTTTCCGTCGGAAGAGGCCGCGCCGGTCCCGGCGCCGCCCTTTCCCTCGGCGGCCTTCTCGATCTGCGCCATGATCTCGTCGCTGTAATCGGCAGAGCTTCCCTGCTTGATAAACTCGATGACCTGTTCACGCTCTTCGTCCGTTACGAAAGCGCCCTGAACGCGCATCGGTTTGCCGCTGCCGAGAGGCGCATACAGCATGTCTCCGTTTC
>CAKSXP010000217.1 GCA_934515035.1 uncultured Oscillospiraceae bacterium | reverse complement strand
AAGGGAAATCTCACCGAGGGGCGCGTCGTTCCGACGCTTCTGCGCTTTACGTTGCCGTTTCTGTTCTCGAGTATCTTGCAGACGCTTTACGGCGTTGTCGACCTGCTGGTCGTCGGCCGCTTTGCAAACGCCGCGGCCATGAGCGCGGTGTCCATCGGCTCAATAGTCTTTTCGACCATAACCTTTCTGGCCATCGGCCTTACGACCGGCGGGACCGTGCTGATCGGTCAGTATTTGGGCGCGGGTGAGCACGGGGAGGCAAAAGAGACCGCCTCGACGGTATTCTCGCTCTATGCGCTCGTTGCCGTCGGCATGACGGCGGTGTTTCTTGCGCTGGCGGGGCCGATACTGCGCCTGCTGAACACACCGGAGGAGGCATTTGCGCAGGCTCTTACATACACCCGGATATGCACGGGCGGACTCATCTTCACCTTTGGGTACAACTGCGTTGCCTGCGTCCTCCGCGCGCAGGGCGACTCAAAGCGTCCGCTGTATTTTGTGGCGGCGGCCTGCGTTTTCAATATCATTGGGGACCTGATCTTCGTCGGAGGCTTCGGGCTGGGCGCCGCGGGCGCGGCCATCGCAACGACGCTGGGCCAGCTGCTGAGCTTAATTACCGGGATCATATTCATGCGCCGGTCCAACAACAGCCTTTTCACTTTCCGCCGCGGCGACTTCCGGATATTCCCCGGCAAGCCGAAAAAGCTTCTCAGTCTGGGCATTCCGATCGCGCTTCAGGAGGGGCTGGTCATGATATCCTTCCTCATCATTGAGGCGATCGTAAACGACATGGGCGTTGTTTCCAGCGCCGCGGCCGGCGTTTCGGATAAGCTTTTCAACATCGGCGTGCTGCCGAGCACGGCGTTCTCGTCCTCCATTGCGGCGATGGTCGCGCAGAACATCGGCGCGGGCCGGTATGACCGCGCGCAGGTGTGCACGCGCGTCGGCGTTGTGTTTTCCTTCGCCGTCGGAGTTGCCGTGTTCATCTGGCTCAAGGCCGCGCCGGCAAGCGCCGTGCGCCTGTTCACGAGCGACAGCGAGGTCATCGCCGCCGCCTGCGATTATCTGCACTTCTACGCCTATGAATATCTGCTGTGCAGTATGGTCTTCCCGATAAACGGCCTGATAAACGGAAGCGGCCACACACGCTTTACGCTCGTGAACAATCTTGCGTCCACCTTTCTCGTGCGCGTGCCGCTGGTGCTGCTGTTCTTCTTCCTGATAGACGGCGTTTCGCTTTATCATATCGGGCTTGCGCTGCCCTTTGCTTCCCTCGTCCAGCTGATCGCCGCGGGGATCTATTACTTCTCCGGGAAGTGGAAAAAGAGCATTATATAACAGAAAAGAAATAAAAAAAGCTCAAGGGCACTGATGCGGTTTCCCGCATCAATGCCCTTTTCAGGTTTATTGGCTTTTATGTTTGATCATTGACAGCCCTTGCTGCCATGTTTGCCGCAGCCGCCGCAGGACGAGCAGTCGCCGTTGCAGTGCCCGCCGGACCTGTGGGATCTCCACAGAGAACGCGCGGCCAGGAACACGATGACAGCCAATACCGCTATCACGATAACATATCCCCAGAAGCCAGGCATTTTTATGACCTCCTTTTATTTCGAGGCCGCAGCCACGGAGGTCAGGTTGTGGACCTCGTGGTCGTCATGATAACCCTTGCGGAACAGCAGGTAGATGATAGCGGCCAGAGCGACGACAGCGATAACGGTCCACAGGCCGAAGGAAGCCTCGCCGGTGATGAGTCCGCCCAGCTGGTAGACTATCATGGAAATGACATAGGCGAAGCCGCACATGTAGCCGATAGCGCCCAGAGTCCACTTGACGTTGTTCATCTCGCGCTTGATGGCGCCCATAGCGGCAAAGCACGGTGCGCACAGGAGGTTGAAGATCATGAAGGTGTAAGCGGTGAGCGGAGTGAAGCTCTCGGCGACCTGAGGCCAGATCTCGTTGCCGTTTTCGCTTATCTCGCCGGCATAGTGGAACAGAACGCCGAAGGTATTGACGACCTCTTCCTTGGCGATAAGGCCGGTGATGGTGGCGACGGTAGCCTTCCAGGCCATTTCGCCGACCCAGCCAAGAGGATAGAAGATCCATGCGATGGCGTTGCCGACCACGGCAAGCAGGGAGTCGTTGTTATCCTCAACAGCCTGGAACACGCCGTCCACGACGCCGTAGCCCTGGAGGAACCAGAGGATGATGGAGGAGAGAAGGATTATGGTGCCGGCACGCTTGATGAAGGACCAGCCGCGCTCCCAGGTGGCACGCAGGACGTTGCCCATGGAAGGAGCGTGATATGCGGGCAGCTCCATAACGAAGGGAGCGGGCTCGCCGGCAAAGGCCTTGAACTTCTTGAGTATGATACCGGAGATTATGACAGCGGCGATGCCGATGAAGAAAGCGGAGGTAGCGACCCAGGGGGAATCGCCGAACAGAGCGCCGGCGAACAGGCCGATGATGGGCATCTTTGCGCCGCAGGGGATGAAGCCGGTGGTCATGATGGTCATCTTACGGTCACGGTCCTGCTCGATGGTACGGGAGGCCATGATGCCGGGAACGCCGCAGCCGGTGGCGACGAGCATCGGGATGAAGCTCTTGCCGGACAGGCCGAAACGGCGGAAGATACGGTCCATGATGAAGGCGACACGGGCCATGTAGCCCACGTCCTCAAGGATGGCCAGCAGGAAGAACAGGACCAGCATCTGAGGCACGAAGCCAAGCACCGCGCCGACGCCGGCCACGATGCCGTCCATGATGAGGCCGTACAGCCAGCCGGAGACGCCGAGTGCGCCGAGAAGCTTGTCAAAGAGGCCGGGGATGAACTCGCCGAAGAGAACATCGTTTGCCCAGTCCGTGCCGAAGGTACCTATTGCCCAGCCGCCGTCGGCGATGGAGGTGCCCATGGCGATGGAGTAGATCAGCAGCATGATGACTGCAAAGATGGGCAGAGCAAGAATACGGTTGGTGACGATGCGGTCTATCTTGTCGGAAACGGAAAGGCTTCCCTTGCGGGCCTTTTTCCTGACCGCCTTGGAAACGACGCCGCTGATATAGGCGTAGCGCTGGTTGGTGATGATGCTCTCGGCGTCATCGTCCAGCTCCTTCTCACAGTCGGCGATATGTTCTTCGAGGTGTTCGGCAAGAGCCTTGTCGAGCTTCAGGTCCTCGAGCACCTTCTCGTCGCGCTCGAAGATCTTGATGGCATACCAGCGGAGGTAGCCGTCGTCCACCTTGCCCTGGATCGATTCCTCGATATGGGCCAGAGCGTGCTCGACGCTGCCGGTGAACACATGAGGCAGCTCCGTTGTCTTGTGTGCGCCGGCCAGAGCGATCGCCTTTTCGGCGGCGGCCATGCCGCCCTCGCCCTTGAGAGCGCTCATCTCCACGACTTCGCAGCCGAGAGACTTGCCAAGCTTGGCAAGATCGATGGTGTCGCCGTTTTTACGAACGAGGTCGATCATGTTGACGGCAACGA
>CAKSXP010000216.1 GCA_934515035.1 uncultured Oscillospiraceae bacterium | reverse complement strand
ATCTGGTGTCCCGCGTCATATGCGCGTTTGACTATCGCGGCGTTCTCGCTGATTATGTTGTCGTGCGGGTCCGTGAGCGCGTTTCCCATGACGAAAAAGGTCACCTTTGCCCTCCGCTGCTCAAGTCCGTCGAGCAGGATGGGGGTATATTTCGGGTTCGGCCCGTCGTCGAAGGTCAGCGCGACGAGCTTTGGCTCCTGGGCAAAAGCACCCGAAGGCAGCAGTACGCACAGAAGCACAAGGATCGTTATCACGGAAAAAAGCTTTCTGGTTTTCTTTTTCATTTTTACCGCCCTTCTTTATTATCTGCCGCAAATATTTATTTTATCAAATGTTACAATCGGTTGACGAGGACATACACGGAAAAAACGGGCAAACGGCCCCTCCGTACCGCGCGATACGGAGGGGCCGTTGGATAAAGCGTTATTTGATGTAGCCGTCGAGAATGCTTTCCGCCGCTGCGGGGTCGGCGGCTGTGACATAGACGACGTACACTCCGCTCATGCGGACGATCGCCTTTTCGAGCTTGGGCACTTCCTCGGGCACATAGCTTTCATAGCTCTCCTTCTGGGACGCGATGCGCGTCTCGCAGGCGGCCTTTATCTCCTTCGCGGCGGCTTCGTCCGCGGCTTTGAAGAGCGCTATCTCCTCCGCGGTCGCGCCGGTGGAACAGTATACCTGGGCCTCGCTGAGCTTTGAAGCGTCGATACCGTAAAGACCCGCGGCCGTTTCGGCCGTTATCGGGCTGAGCAGATCGGTAAAAGCGTCGCTTGCGAGAAGCGCGCGCGAACAGTCCTCAAGACTGAAATCCGCCGCGGCCTTTCCGCCGCAGGCGGCGGCGCAGAGCAAAAGGCACAGGGCAAGAACAGCAGCAAAGGTTTTTTTCATGACATGTCAGCCTCCGTCTCAAGTCGGTATGTAGTGTGTGCGCAGATAGTCGAGCCATACGCCGTATTCCTCCGCAGTGAAGTGGATACCGTCGAAGGTGACCTCCGCAGGGAGATAGCCGTCGTCTCCCGCGAGAGCGTCGCACAGGTCGATATAGTAGCAGCCCTTTTCCTCCGCCAGCTCGTAAAGGCGCTCGTTATAGGTGTTGACGTGCTCCATGTTGAAGTATTCGTGGGAGTCGCTCTTGGCCTTGCTGACCGGCGACAGGCCCATGATATAGATGATCGCGCCGGGGTGGTCGGTCTGAAGTCGGTCGACCATTTCGCCGTAGAGATCCTTGAAGGTATAGGATTCGTATCCGATCTCGTTGATGCCGAGCAGGATGTATATCTTGCCGTATTCGATCGTGGACATCTGGTTCAGGTAGTCGCCGACGCCGAGCACGGTCATGCTCGTCTTGGCGTAAACGTCGCAGTTCGTAAGGCCGCTGTAAAGCCGGAAGCCGTCCATCAGCGAGTTGCCGATAAACGCCGCGTCGTCGAAGTATGAGTCATCCGCAGGGGTGTCCTGTGCGGGAACGTCGGGCACAAAGCCCGGCGCGGGGCTTGCCGGACTGTCCGACGGAGCATCCGAAGGCTCCGGCTCGACCGGTATGCGGGTCACGGCGGGCATATCGTCGCCCTCCGCGAAGCCGGGGGCGACCGGCGCGGGCAGCTCGGGCGTTTCGGGCGGCGTTTCCGTCGCCGTGGGCGAGGGTCCGTCCGAGGGCTCGGCCGTATTTTCGGCCTTTGGAGAGCCGCAGGCAGTCAAAAAAAGCGCCGCGCAAAGAAGCAGCGCTGCAATACATGAAAATTTTCCGTTTTGCATGGTATTTCTCCAGATCGCGCAAGGCAGTTATCGTAAATCCAATTATAATTACCCCTCCCTCAATATGCAAGAGCATTTTTGTCAAAACTCCCCGATTTTTGGCGAGGGCGGGGGAAAGAGCGCGGCGCGCCCGAAGAAAACGGCAGAAAAGAATTTCGGCTCCCCCGAAAGGAGAAGCCGAAAAACAGCAGCTCAGTCTTTGATCCTGATCGTCTTCGGCTGGCCGTAGCTCTCGCCGAAGGTCTCGATGACGACGGACTCGATCGTGATATCCTCGAGCGGCCTGTCGTTGTCATCGACCTCGACATCGCCCATTTTGCAGAATTCGTCGTAGCCCGAAATGACCTTGCCGAAAACGGCGTAATCGCCGTCGTATTGCGCGGACTTGTTGCGTATCGTTATGAAAAACTGGCTCCCCGCCGTGTCGTAGTAGTCGGCGTCGTTGTCGGTGCTGCCGCGGCGGGCCATCGCGACCATGCCCTCGGTCATGCTGAGGTCGTTTTTCTTATAGCCGTTGTTGGGAAATTCGCCCTCGATGCAGTAGCCGGGACCGCCGGTGCCGTCGCCGTTAGGGTCGCCCATCTGGATGATGTTGTACTGCACGACGCGGTGGACGGTAAGTCCGTCGTAAAAGCCGCTCTCCGCGAGGGAGATGAAGTTTTTGACGGTGTTCGGCGCCTTGTCGTAATAAAGGCGGATGGTTATCTCTGTGCCGTTGGAAAAGGTGATCGTAGCGGTCGGGTTGCGCCGGCCCTGGGTCACACAGCCGGCAAAGCAGACAAGGGCCAGGGACAGGAGCAGGACAAGGGAAACTGCGCGCTTTTTGGACACGGACATTTCGCGATACCTCCGATTGACCATATTGTAGAAACAATGTAACACATTGCGCTGAAAATTGCAATCGGCTGTGGGGCGGGACGATTGATTTTTGAACGGATATGCTGTATTATATGAAAAGCGACGCAAAATTTCCGCAAGGCGCCGCGGCTGACACCGCGCGGCGCAGCCAAATAAATATATGTTTTCAGGAGGCTGAAAAATGGCTCTTACGACCAATAAACACGTTCTTGACTGGATAGACGAGATGGCCGCGCTCACAAAGCCGGACGAGATCGTCTGGATAACCGGAGAGGAGGATCAGCTCGAACAGCTCCGCGCCGAGGCCATGAGCACCGGCGAGATGATAAAGCTCAACGAGGAAAAGCTGCCCGGCTGCTATCTCCACCGCTCCGACCCCAACGACGTCGCGCGCGTCGAGGACAGGACCTTCATCTGCTCCAAAAAGCAGGAGGACGCCGGGCCGACCAACAACTGGATGGAACCGGACGAGATGAAGGCGCTGCTGCGCGGCATCTATGACGGCTGCATGGCCGGGCGCACGATGTACGTCATCCCCTATTCGATGAGCGTTGTCGGCTCTCCGTTTGCAAAATACGGCGTTGAGCTGACCGACTCGATATACGTCGTGCTGTCCATGGCGATCATGACGCGCATGGGCACACAGGTGTTCGAGGCTCTCGGCGACAGTCCCGATTTCATCAAGGGCCTGCATTCCAAGGCGGAGCTCGACCCCGAAAAGCGCTATATCGTCCACTTCCCCGAGGAAAACTCCATCATGTCCGTAAACTCAGGCTACGGCGGAAACGTCCTGCTCGGCAAAAAGTGCTTTGCGCTGCGCATAGCCTCCGTGCTCGGCCGCCGCGAAAACTGGATGGCGGAGCATATGCTGATAC
>CAKSXP010000215.1 GCA_934515035.1 uncultured Oscillospiraceae bacterium | reverse complement strand
CCTGGAGCCAGGGCCAGTACAACCGGCTGGAGAGGGTGTTCTCCTGCGATATCTCCCAGCTTTCCGTGGCCAAGCAGACCGCCATGGCGCTGCTGGCCATGCTGCTGGCATTCATCGCGCTCATGTCGGTGGTAATGGCAGTAACGCTGTCTGTGCACCAGAGCCGCCCGATCATCCGCCTGCACAGAGCCATGGACGAAGTGGGCAAGGGCAATCTGAATGTGCATTTTGAAGTGAAGGGCTGGGATGAGCTGGCGGATCTGGGCCGCCGTTTCAACCGGCTGGTGGATCAGCTGGCGGAAACCATCCGCGAGCGCACCGACAGGGAAAAGGAGCTGCGCAGGCAGGAGATTGCTGCGCTTCAGGCACAGATCAATCCGCATTTCATCTATAACACCATGGGCGCGGCGCGGTCGCTCATCCGCATGGGCCTGCCGGACAAGGCCAGTTTGACCATTCAGCATCTCAGCATGCTTCTGCATGCCAATCTGCAGGCCGTGGACAAGCTGATTACGCTGAAGGAAGATGCGGATCTGATTTACAGCTACATGGTGATCCAGAACATCCGCTTCAACAACCGCTTCACGCTGCATCTGAATATCCCTGAGGAGCTGAACCGTTGCCTGCTTCCGTCGCTCCTTTTGCAGCCCATCGTGGAAAACGCCGTCAAACACGATCTGGAACCCAAGCAGGGTAAGGGAACGCTGTGGGTCTCGGCAAGGCGTGAGGATGATGACGTGATCCTCACGGTGGAAAATGACGGCGTGGGAATCGACCGCACGAGGCAGGAGGAATTGAACGCACTGCACCCGCGCATGGATCACATTGGCTATCTGAATGTGCGCCGAAGGATTGAGCTGTACTACGGCTCCAGCTACACCACGCGCATTGAAGCACTGGACAAAGGTACGCGCGTGACGCTTCGCATCAGGTATGCGGTGGAGGATGAACATGTATCAGATCATGATTGTTGAGGATGAATACCTGCTGAGAAGCGAACTCTCCCTCTGCGTGGACTGGGCCGGCGTCGGTTTTGCGCCGCCCGTGATTGCCGAGGACGGCGAGCAGGGGTTAGCCATGGCCATGGCGCAGCCACCCGATCTGGTGCTTACGGACATTCGCATGCCCAAAATGGACGGCCTTACCATGATTGGCAAGATGCACAAGCAGGGGGTCAAGAGCCTTTTTGTGATTCTTTCCGGTTATGATGACTTCTCTTACGCGGTAGAGGCGCTGCGCTACGGCGTGATTGATTATCTGCTGAAACCCGTGGATGAAAAAAGGCTCGCGTCCGTTTTGCAAAACGCAGTTGAAAGGCTGAACGAAAGCCGTCAGGTTCAGGAAGGGCAGGAAGCTCTGGAGGCGGGCAAAGGCAATCTGTATCTGCAAAAGGCCACGGCCTATCTGCAGGAGCATTACGCGCAGGATGTGCACTTGAGCGATCTGGCGCAGGAACTGTTCATCTCGGACGCGTATCTGGGCAGACTCTTCATTCGCCATTACCACATGAAGTTTACGGATTACCTGCACCAGCTCAGGATCCAGAATGCTGTTCCGCTCCTGCGGGATCCCAAGTGGAAGCTGTACCAGATCGCGCAGAAGATGGGCTACAATAATCAGCAGTATTTCTGCAATGTATTCAAAAAAATGATGGGCGTCTCTCCGCATCAGTTCAGGCACAGCCTGGGCATGAAAATGCCGGACGACGAGGAAAAGGAGGAAATCTCATGATGAAAGCCGCTATCCTGGGTACCGGATTTATTGCAGAGTTTCACGCCGTGGGTTACGCCGCCCTTGAGGATGTTCAGCTCTGCGCCGTATGCGATATCGATGTGGAAAAAGCAAAAACGCTGGCGGAAAAATTCCGCTGCGCGTGGTATGAAAGTGCAGAGGAGCTGCTGGAGAAGGAGAAGCCGGATCTGGTATCCATCTGCCTGCCAAACTTCCTGCACGCCCAATACGGCTGCCTGGCCATGCAGTCAGGCGCGCATGTGCTGTGCGAAAAACCGCTGGCGATGACGATGGAGGAATGCCGTGCGCTGGAGGAAACATCCCAGGAGACCGGAAAGCTCATCATGACGGGGCAGGTGCTGCGCTTCTGGCCGGAGTATACCGTGATCGCGAAGGAGATCCGCCGTATGGGCACGCCGCTGTACATGCAGGCGCGGCGTTTTCAGCATCCGATGCGGGAAGGCGGCTGGCGCGTGGATGAAAAGCTCGGCGGCGGCGCGCTGTTTGACTTGTTCGTACACGACACGGATTTTGTGCTGGGCCTGATGGGGACGGATGCAGAGGTCATCGCTGCCAGCGGCAGCCGAGGAAACGGCGGCTCGTGGAGACGCGTGACGGCGACCTTCCGCTGGAAGAATGGTTGCACCGCTACCGTAGAATCGAGTTCCCAGATGCCTCCGCACTATCCCTTCACCGCCGCGTTCCATGCACAGTATGCCGAATCGGCACTCGATTACCGTTTCTGCACAGCAGTGAATATTCAGCCGGGCGCGAAAGCCGAAACGGAGTTTCTTCTCTATGATCAGGGCGAAGCGCAGCTGCTTCCCTTAAGTGAAAATGCGCAGGAGAAAGCGTTCAAGGCACAGGTCGCCGCCTTTGTGGAAGGCGTGAAGAGCGGTACATCCCCCCTGCCGCTTCATGAAAGCGTGCAGGTGATGGGGATTGTTCATCGCGTGCGCGAGATGCTGGAAGCGCAGGAAAAGTAGTACTATCTGCTGGTTATCGATCGAGCTAGCCACGCAAAACATGGTCAACAGTTATCGTGTCCTGTTTGATAAGGTACAGGAGATCAGTTCTCTGTTTGAGATCATTCAGATGGCAGGAATGATAGATCAGTTTCAGATGACTGTCAATGCGAAATACCTTCAGGCAATCGATGTGAATTCGGCTATGGATTATTACAGGGTTTTGTCCTGAATAGGCTCCATCCTCAACATTATTTTGGGATGGATGCAGCGTGAAAACCGAGAAACACCCGAACAGATGGCCCAGATATGCAGTCAGTTCCTGAGCGAGGATGACTGGCGTATTGGTACTGGGATCAAATGGCATTCAGCCGCAGTAATCAGGCAGGAAGGAGACGCATGATGGCCGCTGTCGATCAATTCTATACAGTCGAAAGAATCCACGATGATACATATCGTATCGATGAAAACGGAGCCGCCAACTGCTATCTGGTCATTGGCAGCGAAAAGGCTTTGCTGATCGATACCTGCTGGGTAGCCGGTAATCTGAATGCGTGTGTGCGCCAGCTGACGGACAAGCCTGTTACCATAGCCGTGACACATCGGCATCCGGATCACACCGGTGGCGCGCGCCAGTTTGGTGCCTTTTATGCCCATGAGAAGGATCATACCCCTTTCAACAGGCTGCTGGAGCATCCTCTTCTGAACAGACTGGCGATTTTGCGTTCTGGCGGCAAAAACCAGAAATCAAAGAAAATCAAGGTACTTCCCATGACAGATGGAGAGGTTTTCGAC
>CAKSXP010000214.1 GCA_934515035.1 uncultured Oscillospiraceae bacterium | reverse complement strand
GGTTTATGCACAGCTCGCGGTACAGCGGACAGCGCTTCTCCAGAACCGGCAAGGGGTCAAAAGCGCTCATGATATGCTTTTCCGTTAAAAGCCTGCGCAGATATTCCTCGACATAGCTCACGCCCTGCAAGCTTTCCGGGACCGGTATCAGCAGCTGATAATCTATGCTGCACGGTATCATATGCGCAAAGAACAGCACATCATATCTGCCGAAAAAGCCGCCGATGCTTTTAAGCGTTTCTCTGTAAAACACATTCTCCGTCCCCGGTGCCGTCAGGCACGCGCGCTCCCAGAGACTGCGCGCCGAATCGGTTTTTCCGCGTATGACGGCTCTGCCCTTTTCTACCTCCTCCCACAGATCACGGACCGTGACGTCGGCAAAGCCGAGCGTATACCAGAGGGAGTTTACAAGCTCTCTTGCGGTATCGACCGGTATCGACGTGCTCTCCCCCATCGTATATTTTTTCGCCTGCTCCGCCAGAAGCTCATACAGCCGCGGCAGTATCTCTCTCCGGTCAATATCCGGCAGCATCAGCCGCACCCCCTTATAAGCTCCTCAAGGCTTGTCCCGGCCAGATAGTCAACGGAGCCGCGGGCCCTTCCGTTGAACTGCTCCGCCATTACCGCGATCAGCTCGTCATCCGTGAGCGAGCCGGCGCACTCGGTTTTGCACTGATAAAAAACCTCCTGAAGCTGTCCCAGCGTTTCCGCGTAATCCTCCTGAAGGATATACGGACTGTCGCAGAACGCCCGGACCAGCCGGGGCAGCACTCCGCCCCCGAACTCGATCCTGCCCGAAGCGCAAAGCGCCTCCCGGCGCGACTGTTCGAGCTCGAGCATATCGCTCCGCGTCAGCATAAGCCCGAACCGGGCGCTTTCGCCGTTGCAGACCTCGAGCAGATCTTCCTCCTGTTTCTGCACCGCCGTCATGCTGAATATCTCTTCCATTTGTCCCACCTCCGGAGGAATCAGTATACGCGCTCCGGGGCATATTACAAGCCTTGAATTTTCTGCGATTTTGTGGTAATATACAAATAGAGAAAAACACAAAAAACAGGAGTTGACGCCAAACATGCAGCGGATAGACATGACCGCATGGAACCGCGCCTCGATCTTTACAAATTATCTGGACGTTGAGTTTCCGTACATAAACATCGGTTCGAGGGTGGACGTCTCCCGCCTGCTGGATTTTACCCGGCGCGAGGGGCTGTCCTTTTATTTTGCGCTTGCCTTCACGGCGGTCAAGACCGCGGACTCCATCGTGAACTTCCGCTATCGCTTTGACGACGAGGGCCCGTTTGTCGTTGAAAAGAACACGCCCATCCTGACCCATCTCCGGCACGGCGAGGAGCTTTTCGTCATGCTCAGGGGGCCGGACACGGACGATATACACGAGTTCTGCCGCGAGCTTCGCCGCATCGCCGACGATCCGTCGGCCTCCGACACGCTGGAGATCGAGCACCGCCGCGACATCGTCAATTTTTCGTGCATACCGTGGATCGACTATACCCACTTTGTCCGCACGATACGCAAGGTCGGGCGGGACTCCAACCCCAAGATGTCATGGGGCAAATACACAACGGAAAACGGAAAAACCACGCTGAACTTTTCCGTTCAGGTACACCACGGACTGATGGACGGCTACCACGTCGGCCTGTTCTATAACGCATTGCAGCAGCGCCTGAACGAATATTGAGTTTCGAGACCAACTCCTTCCGAAAGCGTGGTGCGGCGCGATGCTGATCTATCTTCAGATGATCGACGCCCCGGACGAGAGGTCAAAGTTTGAAAAGCTGTATGAGCTCTACAAGGGGTTAATGTTCTATGTCGCGAACGGTGTGCTGCACAACGAGGCGGACGCCGAGGACGCGGTACATCAGGCATTTTTGTCGATCCTGAAAATTATTAAAAAAATTTCTGATATTGAGTGTCCAAAAACGCGCTCTCTGATCGTTATAATAGTTGAGAGGAAAGCGATCGATATTCTGCGCGTCAGGAACAGGACGTCCGGCGTCGAATACGATGACGCTGCCGCCGGCATCGAATTTCCGATGCCCGGCGACGGCGCACTTGCCGACGCCATATCGCAGCTTTCCGCCAGATACCGTGAGGCACTGTTCCTTTATTATGTCCACGGTTACAACGTAAAGGAGATCGCGGAAATGTTCGATATGAAACCGGGCGCCGTGCGGAAGCTCATATGGCGCGCGAAAGAGAGCCTGAAGAACATTCTGGAAAAGGAGGGTATTATGGATGCATAACATCCCATTTTCCGATGAAGAGCTGAAAAAGGCGGCGATCCTGTCCCACAGCGCTTTTTCGTCCTCCCTTCCGGAGCCGGGCGAATATCCGGAGCACAGCTTCTCCAAAAGGTTTGTCCGAAAGATGGAGCCGCTCTTTGCTCTGGAAAGGCAGCGGAGAGTCCGCACCGCCGTGCTCCGGCGCGTGGCCGCGGTGTTCCTCACCACGCTCATCGGTCTGAGCACATGGCTCGCGATAGACACGGAGGCCCGCGCCGCCGCGTACAAGTGGATAAAAGAGGTCTTTGAAAACGTCATTATTTACCGTCTCGCCGATGAGCCGGACGCCGCGGGAAAGCCCCGTTATGTCTTAACGTGGATCCCCGAGGGGCTGGAGCTGGTGGAATGCAATGACGAGGACATCTGGTACGGGGTATTCTATCTTGACGAGGCCGGCACAACGGGATTCGCCTTTGACGTATGCTACACCTCGGATTCGCAAGCGCAGTTATTAATCGAGCCCGGGCAGCCGGTAGAAAAGGTACGGATAAACGGAACAGAGGCAGATTTCTATCCCGCATATGAAAGCTCCGATACAAACAACCTTATCTGGTTCGACGAAGATCACGGCGTCATGTTCATCATTGACGCAAATCTGGACAAAAATACAATGCTGAAAATCGCCGAAAACATTTCCTGCGAAAAAAAATAAAAAAATTAAAAAAATTTTAAAACCGGTGTCCAATTTCGCCCTCTTCCATCGTTATATATTATAGAACGATAAAATGGAAGGGGGTGAAATCATGAAAAGACGCATCGTGCCCTTTGTTCTTGTCCTCATCCTGGCGATAAGTCTGTGCACGACAGCCTTCGCAGCAGCGAGAGCAAGCCGTGTCACACCCAATCTCTCATTCTCCGGCACCACAGCAAACTGCAAAGTAACCATTACCGAATTTGGTAAGGAAATCAATGCCACGCTTGAGCTTTGGTGCGGCAGCACGCTTATCGACTCATGGTCGGACAGCGCAACATCCCGTCTGACAATAAGCGAGAGCCATCGCGTTGTCAGCGGAAAGACTTACACGCTGAAAGTCACGGGAACCATCGGCGGAGAAGCAATTTCTTCGACCCCGGTAACGGGAACATGCCCGTGATGAACACGGAAAGGTTACACAAACATATTGTAAAGGAGATTATACTATGACAAAGAAAAGACTAATCTGTGCACTTCTTGCACTTGTGATGAGTATCGGAC
>CAKSXP010000213.1 GCA_934515035.1 uncultured Oscillospiraceae bacterium | reverse complement strand
GTTATGCAGCACTCGCGAAACCAGGCAGCCATATGGTCCGAGCATGAATCTTCCAAGCTCGGTAAATATTCTGACGTCACCCATATCGGCAGGAACAAGGATCTGCTCATATACTCTCCTGACGCTTTCGCCGATCTGCGCAATGTCCGCCGGCTGCTGATCGGGTCTGTACGGAATGCCCACTCCGCCGGAGAGGTTGATAAATCCGATATGTACGCCAACCTCATTCTTCAACTCGACCGCCAGCCTGAAAAGCTGCATTGCCAGCGTCGGGTAATAATCGTTCGTCGTCGTGTTGCTCGCAAGAAATGCATGAATCCCGAATTCCTTAACGCCTTTTTCCTTCAGTATCCTGAACGCCTGGAACATCTGCGGCTTTGTAAGGCCATACTTGGCATCCCCCGGGGAATCCATTATTGTGTTTGAAATTTCAAAATAACCGCCGGGATTATAACGGCAGGATATCCTTTCGGGAATATGACCAATGGCTTTCTCAAGGAAGTTTATATGCGTTATATCGTCAAGGTTTATTGTTCCTCCAAGCTTGTCACAGAGCTGAAAATCCGCCTCGGGGGTGTCGTTGGACGAGAACATTATGTTATCACCGGTGATTCCCAGCCTCTCACACAGCATCAATTCTGTGAGTGACGAGCAGTCCATACCGCAGCCTTCCTCTGACAGTATCTTCATTATAGAGGGATTCGGAGTCGCTTTCACGGCAAAAAATTCTCTGAATCCGGCATTCCAGGCAAAAGCGTCTTTCAGCCTGCGTGCATTCTCTCTTATCCCCTTTTCATCATACAGATGGAAAGGAGTCGGAAATTCAGCAGTTATTTCCTCAAGTTGCTGGAGTGTCACAAATGGCCTTTTTTCATTCATTTGGATTTATCCTTTCTTATGCAGTTTCCGTAACCGGGGGAAACAAAATGTTTATCGTAGTGCCGTTTTCAGAAGAGTTCTTCAGTGTGATTTCGGCATTATGGAAGGAGGCCGTATGCTTTACTATCGACAGCCCCAGTCCTGTGCCTCCGGTCTCCTTTGAGTGGCTTTTGTCGACCCTGTAAAACCGTTCAAAAATACGCGCCTGATGCTCCTTGGGGATCCCAATGCCCGTATCGCTTACAGTCAAATTCGTGCCGTCTGGAGTTCCTTCGACGACTATTTCGACCTTACCGTTGGGACGGTTGTATTTAATAGCGTTATCGCAGAGATTATAGATCATTTCCTCGATCAGCTGCGGATTGCCGTTCACGATCGATCCATCTCCGGTAACGCACACTTGTACACCATAGTGGGCGGCCCTGCCCGAAAGTCTTTCTGCGGCAGAATTTGCAATTGGAAGCAACGGCACATTTTTGCGGGCTATTCCCTCGCTGGCTTCATCGAGCTGAGACAGCTTGATGATGTCGTCAATAAGCGCTATCAGGCGCTGTGCCTCGTTATATATCTTACCGGCAAACCGCGGGATATCTTCGCTTTTCACCAGACCGTCCTTGATTATCTCCGCATATCCGGAGATGGACGTCAGCGGCGTTTTCAGTTCGTGCGAAACATTGGCCGAAAACTCGCGCCGCATCTGCTCCGCCGCGACCTTTTCCGTGACGTCAAACATCAGCAGAACAGCGCCTCTTGCCACACCCTCAACAAATATGGGACTGACGGCAAGTTCGATCGATCCGCCTCCAATGTCGATAAGCTCGTCGCTGCCTTTTCCGCCGAGCGCGGCGTGTATAGCTGCCTGAAAGGCCGGATCGGAAGAACCGACAAAAACATGTTTTCCGACAAGTTCTTCCTTATCACGCCCTAAAACATTGGCCGCACTGCTGTTTAACGTTACAATGACACCTTTACTGTCCAGCAGGATAATACCTTCATGCATCGATTCAACTATAAGACGGAAGCTGATATCGCGCTCCTGAAGGTTCGTCGTTGTTGACTTGATCGTGCTGCGCTGTTCCTCAAGCTGGCGAAACAGCGGCGAAAGCTCGTTAAAATCACTGCGATTCACAGCTCTTCGCACTATTGCACCTGCTGTGAAAAAAGAAATCACTGAGCTGATAAGAATCACAAGGGCACATGCTGCAAGCCCCTGAATCCACCCCTGTCCTCCCGTTGAAATCATCAGCACCGCATAAATCACTGTCGGGCAAATGCACGAGAGCAGCATCATGTATTGAAAAATTCTTCGCTGCATAGATACCTCCAGACAAGATCAGTCCCTGACAGGAACGATCTCTATCCAATAACCATCCGGATCCTCAATGAAATATATACCCATTTCCGGATTCTCATAGCAAATACAACCCATTTCCTCATGGAGAGCATGCAGACGGTCATATTCATCCGTCCGGAACGCAAGATGGAACTCACATTCACCAAGGTCATACGCTTCCTTCCTGTCACGAAGCCATGTCAGTTCAAGGCAAAAGCCCGTGGTTCCGTCACTGAGATACGCGAGAATAAAGCTTCCGTCGGGCGCGGCATTTGCACGCACCTGTTTCAGTCCAAGTGCACGCGCATAAAAATCTTTACTCTTTTCAAGATCGAGCACGTTAAAATTAAAATGGTCAAAAAGTACCATAAAAGTTCATTCCTTTTGTAATTTAGTGAATTATACAATAAATAATTTATCTTGTAAACATTTACCTTTGATTGACAAGAGCATACCGCCCTCATCTCAGCCGATGGTATCTTCAAAAAAATGACGGCTGTACACCAGCCGCCATTTTTTATAAATACGTTTTATTCTTCCCAGTTGTGGTAGACATTTTGCACGTCGTCGTTATCCTCAAACATCTCGAGCATCTTGTTCATGTTCTTGATGTCGCCTTCGTCGGTGAGCTTGATATAACCGTTCTGGGGGATCATCTCTGCCTGCGCGGACAGGAGCGTATACCCGGCAGCCGTCAGTGCATCCGCGACCTTGCTGACATCGTCAGGATCAGTGTAAACCTGAAAGACCTGTTCGTCAGGTTCAAAGTCGCTTGCCCCCGCCTCGAGGGCGTCCATCATAACGGTATCTTCATCGAGCTTGCCATCCTCGTTGTCGATGACGATAATGCCCTTCTTGTCAAAAGACCAGGAAACGCAGCCTGTCTGGCCCATGTTTCCGCCGTATTTATCAAAATAGTGGCGCATCTCGGAGGCGGTTCTGTTGCGGTTGTCGGTCATCGTTTCAACGATGATCGCAACACCGCTGGGACCATAGCCTTCATAAGTGATGCTTTCATAGTTATCCGTATTGCCGGAGCCCAACGCCTTTTCTATCGTTCGCTTGATGTTGTCATTAGGCATGTTTGCAGCTTTTGCTTTGGTAATAACAGCTGCAAGACGTGAGTTGTTGTTGGGATCCCCGCTGCCGCCTTCTTTAACGGCAACGATCATTTCACGTGCGATTTTTGTAAAAGCCTGAGCACGTTTAGCATCCTGCGCGCCCTTCGTTTTCTGAATGTTATGCCATTTGGAATGTCCGGACATGATTATCTCTCCTAAGCAC
>CAKSXP010000212.1 GCA_934515035.1 uncultured Oscillospiraceae bacterium | reverse complement strand
AGCTGATGCCGAACATGTCGCGAAGCGCCTTGGGAATTACGATCTGCCCCTTTTCGCCGACCTTGACGCTGCCGGCGTATTTATCGTCCTTGAACATAATTTCCTCCTACTAAGTAAGAAAAGTATAACTAATCATACTTCGCCTGAGCTATATTGTCAAGGGCCTTGATGCCGTATGGACATATTTCTGCCCGTCAGAACCGTGTCTGCCCCATGTCAACCGACACTATTCTCAACAGTAACGGCGTCTCCGCAGCGGATGGAACCCTCCTCCAGCACAATGGCGAAAACGCCTTCTCTTGGCATGACGCAGTCACCGACCTGACGGCGTATCGCGCAGGCAGCGTGACATTCTTTTCCGATCTGTGTTATCTCCAGCAGCGTATTGCCGACTCTGAGCCTTGTGCCCACTGGAAGTTCATACAGGGTGATACCCTCGGTCAGTATATTTTCGGCAAAGGCGCCCACGGAAATGTCCGGAAAGCTGCTGCGTATTTTATCGACGCTCTCCTTTCCGAGCAGACTGATCTGCCGGTGCCAGTTACCGGCGTGCGCGTCTCCGATGATGCCGTGATCCTTTTTTAATGTGATCTCCGGCACTTCGTGCTTCATGGTCCCTTTTTTCTCGCTGATGCAGACAGCAGCTACATTTGCCATATATATTGCCTCCTGATGGATTACTGCTCCGGCGGTTTGATCGCCCGGAGGGCAGATAAAGAATAACTTGATTTACCCACTATGTCAATGGGTATAAAGGAACTTTATTTCCGGATCCGCAGTGAGGGGCGAATGTGGCAGCGGGCTATTTACAATAAAAATCGACTGTGATAATATTAATAGTCGGAAATTGAATTGAGAGGATACTACAAATGCTTGAAAAGCTGAAACAGATCGAGGAAAAATATGCGGATTTGCAGCAGAGGATGACTACTCCGGAGGTATACACGGATTCGGCCCTATATGCGAAATATGCCAGAGAGCAGAAGCAATTGACTCCGGTCGTGGAGGCTTACAGGCGTTATGAACGCTTTCGTTCCGACATGAACGATGCTCTGGAGCTGACGAGCGATCCGGACTTCAGAGAGTTTGCGCAGGCGGAATATGAATCCGCAAAAGCCGGAATGGAACAGACCGAGCAGGAACTTAAAGTGCTTCTGCTGCCGCGCGACCCCAATGACGAAAAAAACGTCATCGTTGAGATCCGCGGCGGAGCGGGCGGGGAAGAGGCGGCACTGTTCGCCGGGAGCCTTTACCGCATGTATTCGATGTACGCAGAGTCAAAGGGCTGGAAAACGGAGATAGCGAATATAAGCCAGACCGAGATCGGCGGCATCAAGGAGGTAAGCTTTATAATAGAGGGCGAGGGGGCATATTCCCGCCTGAAATTTGAAAGCGGCGTCCACAGGGTCCAGCGCGTTCCGGAGACCGAGGCCTCCGGCAGGATACACACGAGCACCGTTACCGTCGCCGTCCTGCCCGAGATGGACGAGGTGGATTTTGAGATAAATCCCGCCGATCTCCAGATCGACACCTTCCGGTCCTCCGGCGCGGGCGGACAGCATGTCAACAAGACAGAGAGCGCCATACGCATAACGCATCTGCCGACCGGTACCGTTGTTGAATGTCAGGATGAGCGCAGCCAGCATAAAAACCGCGACCGCGCGATGAAGATACTTGCCTCGCGGCTCTATGAGAAGGAGCAGCGGAAGCAGAATGCCGCCATTGCCGCGGAGAGAAAGAGCCAGGTCGGCACGGGCGACCGCTCCGAGCGTATCCGGACCTATAATTTTCCGCAGGGAAGAGTTACCGATCACCGGATAGGTCTGACGCTGTATAAGATCGAGCAGATCATGAACGGCGCGCTCGACGAGCTGATCGACGCGCTCGTGACTGCGGATCAGGCTGAAAAAATGAAAGCGCAGGTCGATTGAAAGATGAAAACTCTGTTAGTGAAGCAGGGAGATATTGCCGAAGCCGCGCAGGTGATAAAAAGCGGAGGACTTGTGGCCGTGCCGACTGAAACGGTTTACGGCCTTGCGGGAAACGGGCTTGACGCCGCCGCCGTCGCGCGGATATACGAGGTCAAGGGCCGTCCGGGACAGAAGCCGCTTTCGCTGATGGTGAGCGGCGCGGCGGATATGGAAAAATACTGGACAGATGTGCCCTGGGGGGCGCGTGTGCTGGCGGAAAAATACTGGCCGGGCCCGCTGACGCTGGTTATGACCTCGGCTTCCGGGATACCGGAGATCGTGACGGCGGGAGGTCCCACCATCGGGCTTCGCTGTCCGGATCATCCGCTGACGCTTGAGCTGCTCGAGCAGACCGGACTGCCGCTGGCGGCACCCTCCGCCAACCCGAGCGGAGAGGAAAGCCCGAAAACGGCGGAAAAGGTAATGGAATACTTCGACGGACGCATCGACGCGGTGATCGACGGCGGCGAGTGCGCTCTTGGCGTGGAATCAACGATAATCGACTTCAGCACCTCGCCGTGTACTCTTATCAGAAAAGGGGCGATACCCATGGATGAGATCGAAAAGACGCTTGTCGACGGGCTCGTAATAATCGGCGTTACCGGCGGAACAGGCTGCGGAAAGACGACGGCTCTGAACGTGCTTGAGGTGCTGGGCGCGCTTGTCATAGACTGCGACGAGGTCTATCACGAGCTTACCCGGTCAAGCAGGGAAATGAAGGAAGAGCTGACGGCGCGCTTCGGCCCTGTTTACAACGGCGATGAACTTGACCGCAAAGCCCTCGGAAACGTTGTGTTTTCTGACGGCACAGCGCTTTCGGACCTGAACAGGATAACTCACAAGTATGTGAACAACGAGGTCGAGAGGCGGCTGCTGGACTGGGCAAAGCGCGGCGGAAAATACGCTGCGATAGACGCGATAGCTCTTCTGGAGAGCGGGATCGCGCCGCGGTGCAGGACGACCGTGGGAATAATAGCGCCGACGGAGGACCGCGTGAAGCGGCTCATGCTGCGCGAGGGCATAGCCGGGGAATACGCCCGTATGAGGATCGAGGCGCAGAAGAGCAACGAATACTTTGAAGAAAACTGCGGCCATGTCATAAATAATGACGGGACCTATGAGCAGTTTCAGAATAAATGTGAAAAACTGTTCGGCAAATTGCTGAAGGAGGAATAAACAATGGAAGAAAAAAGAGATTTCCGCAAGGAGCTGTTCTATACTCAGAAGAACGGCTATGACCTTATAAACGCGGAGGAGCGCGCCGCATGCGACGACTACTGCGAGGGCTACAAGAGCTTTCTTGACTCTGCCCGTACAGAGCGTGAATGCGTCCGCGAGGCGATCAGGCTGGCACAGGAAAAGGGCTTTGTTGAATACCGCCGCGGCATGGCTCTGCCGGCGGGGACGAAGATATATCAGTCCGTCCGCGGAAAAGCGCTCATGCTTGCCGTCATCGGGACCGAAGGCCTTGAAAACGGCGTGAACATTGCCGCTGCTCATGTCGATTCGCCCAGACTGGACCTCAAGCAGCTCCCGCT
>CAKSXP010000211.1 GCA_934515035.1 uncultured Oscillospiraceae bacterium | reverse complement strand
GATGTATTCCGCGCTCAAGGTCAACGGGCAAAAGCTCTATGACCTTGCCCGGCAGGGCAAGACGGTCGAGCGCAAGCCGCGCGAGATCGAGATATCTCAGCTTGAGATCATCGGTAAAGACGGCGGAGATTGGCTGCTTTCCGTCAGATGCTCAAAGGGGACATATATCAGGACTTTATGCAGTGACATCGGCGAAAAGCTCGGATGCGGCGGAGTTATGTCCTCTCTGCGGCGAACATTCTGCGGCGCGTTCGGAATTTCGGACGCGTATACGATGGAGCAGATCATAAAGGCTTCGGAACAGGGCAGGGGAGAAGAGCTCCTGCTTCCGACAGACAGCCTGTTTTCCGGTTACCTTGCCATAACGATAGACTCGTCAAGCGAGAAGAAATGCCGCAGCGGTGCGGACTTTGCCGTCTCCTGTGCCGATGGCACTTACAGGGTATATTCGAATAACGGAGAGTTCCTGATGCTCGGCAAATGCGGAAACGGCCGCATGAAAAATGTAAAAAACTTTTTCGAGGTCAAATAATGCAGAAAGAAAGAAATGTTGTCGCGCTTGGCTTTTTTGACGGCGTGCACATCGGTCATGCGGCGCTTCTGAACAGAGTCAACGAGAAAGCCCGACAGCTTGGGGTTTCTCCCGCGGTGCTGGGCTTCGACGCTCATCCCGATACGGTGGTGTTCGGCAAGGCTGTTCCGCTGATAAACAGCATGGATGGAAGAGCCGAACTCATGAAGCGGCTGTTCGGAATAGAAAAGAACTTCGTTGTTCATTTTGACAAGGAAAAAATGCACCAGCCCTGGCAGGAATTTATACAGGACCTCATTGCGGAGTCCAATGCCGTTCATTTTGTCGTCGGCCATGATTTCCGCTTCGGCTACAAGGGCGAGGGAACAGCGGAAAAGCTCTCTGCATACTGCGGGGAGAGGGGCATTGGCTGCGATATAATACCCGCCGTAAAACTGGATGGGATAACAGTCAGCTCTACTGTCATAAGAAAGCTTCTGGAAGAGGGCAATATCGAAGAAGCCAACAGATTTCTCGGGCATCCGCATACGCTGACGGATACGGTACATGAGGGCTTCAGGCTGGGACGAACGATCAGCTTTCCCACTATCAATATGCGCTTTCCGGAAGGAGTCCTCGTCCCGAAGCATGGGGTTTATGCTTCAAAGGCGTACTTTGACGGAAGCGAACATAAGGCCGTGACAAATATCGGGGTCAGACCTACGGTATCCGCAAGCAACAGTGCCGTTTCCGTTGAGAGCTTCATCCTCGATTACAGCGGCGACCTTTATGGACATAATGTCAGGCTCGAGTTTCTGAGCTTTATCAGACCCGAGAAAAAATTCGCATCTGTTGACGAACTCAAGAATCAGATCAGAAAGGACGCCGAGTCGGCTCGGGCTGCGATTGAAAAGAAATAATAAAGCAGAACGGACGCATTGTGCATCAGCGCACATCGCGTCCGTTCTGCTGTTTATTCAGCTTTTGCGGAAACTCTTTTTTTCCGGCTCTTGCGCGAACGTCTCCTGCTCCGCGCGAGCTTTTCGCTGTAGTTTTCCTCGGCGTTTTCATCCGCCTTGTAAACGATCCGGTTGACCGTCCACGTTTCATCGTCCGTCCGGCGGAATTTAAGCCTGATAAGATAATCCCCGCACTGCGGACAGGTCGCGAGCGTCATATAACGCCGATCTCCCTGATCTATCCATCTTCTGAGACTTGTCTGCCCTCCGCATTCGGTGCAGAAAAACTCTGATACCTTTGGATCCGATATCGCTTCGCGTCGGGACGAATATCCGGGCATTGAACTGTGCTCAACAGGTTCCGCGCCTGTCTGTTCACCGCCGGATTTGGGAAGCTTTGACGCCAGAAGCCGCTCTGCATCGCTGTATTGCTCCAGTCCGCGTTTCAGGTCCAGCTTTGAACAAACAAGAGCGGTGTTATATGCGTCGCCAAGCGCGTCGTGGGCGGTCCGCGTCTGTTCGATGCCGAAATGCGCCATCGCGGTCGACAGGGACTTCTGGTTTCGATCTCCGTCGGTCTGCAGATTGTAGATGAGCTGGAGATTGACCCAGTTATCTATCCAGTCCCAGTCCAGATCGTGGATGATGATGTTTTGCTCCATGATGCCTCTGTCATCATAACCCCATGTCAGGAAGGTACAGCCGTCGCCGCACCATTCTCTGAACTGGTTAAAGGCGGTTTTGAAGGGAACGCCGTTTTCGAGCCGCTCTTTGTCAAAGCCAGTCAGCTTTTTGACCTTGTAGTGGATGCGTTTGAAGTATACGGGACGAATATCAATTTGGAACTCTTCGCCCGGCTGACCGTCGTCAGTCAGTTTGACCGCACCGATCTGGATTATCTCTCCCCGCAGATGGATCGGGAGCTTGTTAAATACCGAGGATTGCGATGACATTGCCTGGTTCCATTCCAGGTCCATAACGATATATGCCATGATCTATATCATTTCCTTTCAAACTATGGCATTATATCATACAATCTTGCGCGGTTACAATACTTTTATTTGCTTTTCAAAGCAATAAATTGTTAGACAATACACGGCTGCGATTGTATAATAAAAAGCATACGCGCTGATGGGAAGCAGCGCGGGTGCAAAAGAAAGTGTGAAAGGCGGAAATAACGGAATGAATATGTATTATCCTCATCTTTTCAGCCCGCTGAAGATAGGAAACAAGCAGACAAAGAACAGGATAACCTGTTCTCCACAGAGCGCTATCGGAGCCGAAGACGCTTCGGGCCTCACACAGCGCGGCTTTGAGTATTACCTTGAGAAGGCAAAGGGCGGCGCGGGCATTGTTACCGTAGGCGAAACACAGCTGCTGAGTGATTTCTTTCAGGCCCCTGATCCCGACGAAATGGCAAAGTACTGCCTGCTGACGGAGATGATGAAGGACTATGGCGCGCTGACCTCGATAGAGATCGGACATCGCGGGGAAGAGGATTATGTTTTTGAAAAGGGCGCACATGTCGAAGGCGTCTGCGCAAAAATAAAAGAACCGTTTGGAGTCATCGTTGACGAGATAGACGAAAAACGCATGGCTGAACTTGTTACGGCATACGCAAATGCGGCGGAGGTCTCGCTTCAGTGCGGCTTTGATATGATAATGCTGCACGGAGGCCATACATGGCTTCTAGCACAGTTCATGTCTCCGCTTTTCAATAAACGGACCGACAAATTCGGCGGGAGTGTCGAAAACCGGGCGCGGTTCCCGTTGATGGTCATCGACGGCATCCGCGAACGGGTGGGCAATAAGCTGCTGATAGATTACCGCATGAGTGCCGACGAAATTATGGAGGGCGGTGTGCACATAGACGAAATGGTTCAGTTCTCGAAAATGCTCGAGAGCCATGGTGTGGACCTCATTCACGCTTCGGTAGGCACTCATCTTGACCCGTGGTGCTATACGTTCAATTCGATCTATCACAAAAACGGCTGCAATCTTCCGCTTGCGGACGCTATTAAAAAGGCAGTGAGCATCCCCGTTGTCACGATTGGC
>CAKSXP010000210.1 GCA_934515035.1 uncultured Oscillospiraceae bacterium | reverse complement strand
GAATGTTTGCGCCATCTGCCGACGTGACCCCGATCGGCCGTCTGCGCACGCTCCCGCTTTACAGCATCGCCGTGTCCGCCGGAACGGGCCAGTTCCTCGACAGCAGCGATTATGAGCTTGTCGAGGTCGGCAGCGACGTTCCGCTGACCGCGAATTTCGGCGTCCGCATCGCCGGAGACAGCATGGAGCCGGAATATCACGACGGTCAGGTCGTATGGGTGCACCAGCAGCAGACGCTCCAGCATGGCGAGATCGGCGTTTTTCTCTACGACGACAATGCGTATATGAAGCGCCTGCGCGACCGCGTCGGCGGCATAAGGCTCCAGTCCATCAACATGAACTATCCGGACATCGTTGTGTCCGAGCCTTCGCTTTTCCGCGTGCTTGGAAAGGTCGTCGGCTGACAGCGGGCCGGATAGGGCCTGTCAGAATTTGCTTTTGATAAACACAAGCCGCCGTTGCCTCCGCAAACGGCGGCTTGTGCTCTCCCACCCGTGCAGACGGCTGGAACGGGCCGTAAATAAATCTTAAAATATTGCTCTCTTATATCTTAAAACCTTTTCCGATATACTCTGAACTGACGGAAGGAGCCGTGAAAATGCTTAACATACTCATCTGTGACGACGAACGCGACATACGAAACGCGCTGGCGATATACCTGCGCGCGGAGGGATACGGTATTCTCGAGGCCGAAAACGGCGCGGAGGCGCTGGATGTGATGCAGAGGGAACAGGTGCACCTGATCCTGATGGACATCATGATGCCTGTCATGGACGGCGTTACGGCTACGGCGAAGATACGCGAGGGATCCAACGTTCCGGTCATCTTCCTCTCGGCAAAGGGAGAGGATATGGACAAGATCCTCGGGCTGAACGTCGGCGCGGACGACTATGTTACAAAGCCCTTCAACCCTGTGGAGCTGATAGCGCGCGTGCGCGCGCAGCTCCGCCGCTACACTGCCCTTGGCGGCATGACGAAGCGCAGCGGTGTTATCACCATCGGAACGCTGGTGCTTGACGACGAGGCAAAAAGCGTTTCCAACTGCGGCGAGCCGGTATCGCTGACGCCGACCGAGTATGACATCCTGCGCCTTCTCATGAGGTCTCCGGGCAAGGTATATTCCTCCGCGGAGATCTATAAGGCCGTGTGGAAGGACGATCCATTCGGCGCGGAAGGGACGGTCGCCGTCCATATACGCCATCTGCGTGAGAAGATAGAGATAAACCCCGCGGAGCCGCGCTTTATCAAGGTCGTCTGGGGAAAGGGATACAAGCTCTCCGAATCATGATATAGGGGGAAAAGCAATGGAAAAGCCAAGGTTTCATTTCACTTATACGCTGCCCTGCAAGGTGATCTGTTTTCTTCTGGCGGCCATACTGTCGGTCGTGATTGCGGCCGGCGGCTTTATAAGCGCTTACGGAATGTCGGACGGCTGGTTCGACTATGCCGGCAGGAATTTTTATGAGAGCAGTCTTCTGGACTCGATGGTCCATAACTGCGCCATGGATATTGCCTGGGATTATCGCTGGGCGGAGGCGATACCGGCAGACAACATCAATCTGCTGTATGTGATCTATGACGAGAACGGAAAGATCCTTGCGCAGAACTGCGACGGCGAAAGGGCGGTATATGTTGGCAGCCGGTCGTTCGATTTCAGCGACGATTCTTCGTACGGCGCATATAATAAAACGCTTGTCGTCAGCTGCTGGCTCAGGTCGCCGATGATCGAGAGAGACAGGTTCTATCTTGCCGGCACCGCTTATGACTGGGCATACGGCAGCCGGGGCGCGATAATCGCGTGGACCGCCGCCGCGGCCGTGGCCTTCTGCGTCTGTATTATACTGCTGCTCTGCGGAGCCGGAAGAAAAAGCGGAACGGAGGAGGTCTCTCCCGCGTGGATAAACCGGAAAGTCCCGCTTGAGCTGCATCTTGCCGCGGCCATATTCGCCGCGGTGCTGGATCTTCTGGGCTTTGACGTGTGCGTGGAGGCCATCAGATATTCCGGCAGGCAAAGCGTGTGCGTTCTCGCGGTGGTCTGTGCCGCCGCCTGCGTCGCCGCAATGTGCGTGCTCTGCACTCATATGCTGGTGTGCTTCGCTTCCCGTGTGAAAGCGGGAAAATGGTGGCACAACATGCTGTGCTATAAGATATTGCGATGGGTCTGGCGCGCCGCCAAAAAGCTGTTCGGCCTTGCAGCGGCGCTGTTCCGTGACCTCCCGCTGATATGGAAGAGCGCGCTCGTGTTCTGTGCGGCTGCGCTTATAAACATCATCCTTGCAATATTCATCCCGCACAACGTTTTGGCGTTCCTCCTGCTGTTCCTGTTTGACTGCGCGCTTCTGGCCGGTGTCTGCCTTGCGTCTGCCCAGATGAGAAGATTGCAGCAGGGCGGGCAGGAGCTTTCCAGAGGAAACGTTGACTATAAGATAAACACCGAGGGAATGTTCCGGGATTTCCGCCGCCACGCGGAGGATCTGAACAGCGTGTCCGAGGGTATGACCAACGCCGTCAACGAGCGCATGAAGTCCGAGCGCTTCAAGACGGAACTGATAACCAACGTCAGCCACGACATCAAGACCCCGCTGACCAGCATCATAAGCTATGTGGATCTGCTCAAGAAGGAGAATATCACAAATGAGAAGGCGCTGGAATATATCGAGGTCATCGACCGTCAGTCCGCGCGGCTGAAAAAGCTGACGGAGGATCTGGTAGAGGCATCAAAGGCCAGCTCCGGGGCCGTGAAGCTCGATATGGAGCGCGTGGACGTGGGAGAACTGCTGCGTCAGTCCGTGGGGGAATATAATGAGCGCCTGACGGAGGCCGGACTGACGACGATCATGAATCTGCCGGAAAAGCCGCTTCCGATAATGGCGGACGGGCGGCGGCTGTGGCGGATATTTGAAAACCTGCTGTCCAATATCCGCAAGTATGCGATGCCCGGCACACGCGCCTATATAACGGCGGAGGGCGTGCACGGAGGCGTGTTTGTCACCTTCCGCAATATCTCGGCGAACGAGCTGAATATCTCGCCCTCGGAGCTCATGGAGCGCTTTGTGCGCGGCGATTCCTCGCGCAGCACGGAGGGCAGCGGCCTTGGCCTTTCGATAGCCCGCAGCCTGACCGAACTGATGGGAGGCAGCTTTGAAATATTCCTCGACGGGGACCTGTTCAAGGCGGTCGTCAGCTTTCCGATGCTGTATGAGGCCGGAAACGGCGAAGAGAACCGGATGTAAAAAACACAAAAAAACAGTGACGGGAGCATGATCCCGTCACTGTTTTTTTATTAAAAATCAAAACATCGATTTCCAGCCCATCTCGCTGGAACAGTTTTTGCTGACCTGAAGGCTTTCGGGGATGATCTCGGAGAACATCGGCTCGATGTCCTGCTGCTGCCCGGATATGCTGAACGCGGCGATGGCTTCGTCACGCTCGTTGAAGATCGGAAAACCGACGCAGAAGGTGTTGTCCAGAAATTCGGCAGTGTCGAAACCATAGCCCACCTCGCGGATGGTGGAGATAGCCTCGCGGAGCTTTGCC
>CAKSXP010000209.1 GCA_934515035.1 uncultured Oscillospiraceae bacterium | reverse complement strand
GGCTTTCGCAGTGCTCCCGTATCATGGAGACGAGGTCGTCATAGGTCCGGTGGCCGTATATATCCGGCTCGCGTATTCCGAGCATGTTGAGATTTGGGCCGTTTATAACAAGCAGTTTCATATTCTAAGAAAATCCTCCATAATTTTTTCTGCCGCACCGGCAATGCTTCCGTCGTTGCTTATCGTGCGGTCGCACAGCCCTGCATAAAACGGAGCGCGCTCTGTCTTCATCTTACGCAGCGCGTCAAGCGATGTGGACAGAGGGCGGCCGTCAAGAGCAAGCAGGGAAAGGTTTCGCTCGATGTGATATATGCGCCCGTTCTGGCGCAGCGGCGCGTGATTGCGCGGATCGACGGGAACGCCGCCGCCCGTGGCGATCACAACGCCGCTTTTTGCGCCCAGCTCCGCTATGATCTCGCGTTCCAGCGAACGGAAATGCGCCTCTCCGAAGCGCGAAAAGATGTCCGGGATGCTCATACCCGCGCGGGAGACGATGATATCGTCCGAGTCAAAAAACTCGCGCCCGAGCTTTTCGGCGAGAGCCAGACCGATCGAGGTCTTGCCGCTTCCGGGCATACCGGTGAGAACTATGTTCTCGATGCTCTGAGAGATGAGGCGGCACACTCTGTCCGTTTCCTCCGGCGGGATGCTGTGTCCCGTGTAGAGCTCGTCGGCGAGACGCGCCTGTTCCACGAGCATTATAAGCCCATCGCTGTGAGGAATACCCAGCTTTTCCGCCTCGAGCTGAAGCGCCGTGCGGCGCGGGTTATAGATCACGTCCAGAACGCCCAGAAGACCGCCGAAGCGCTCAAGTGCTATCGGACTCCGGCCGCAGAGAGGGAACATTCCCACAGGAGTCGTATTGATGATGATCTCTGCATCGGGGTGCTTTGAGTATACGTTTTCGTAATTTGTTTCTCCGTTGCGGGAGACAAAGACGATATCGCGCGCGTGGTGCGCCCCGGCGACCGCGTGCGCGGTTTTTGAGGTACCGCCCGTTCCGAGAATGAGCACCTTGCGTCCGTCAAAGGAAATGCCGGCCCTTGCCGCCATGAGCTCGAACCCCGAATAATCCGTGTTGTATCCGCGCATCACGCCGTCCTCTCCGACGACCAGCGTATTGACACAGCCGATGGCCTCTGCGCGCGCGTCGATCTCTCCGCAATAGGGCATGACCGCGGTTTTATAGGGAATCGTGACATTAAGGCCGAGAAAGCCGCGCCCGGTCAGAAATGAGTCAAGCTCTTCGCGGGGGAGCGGATGGAGCTCATAGTCGGATACGCCGAACGCCTTGTGTATGGGAACGGAATAGCTGTGGCCCAGCCTTTCGCCGATTAGTCCGTATTTCATTGACGGGATACCTCCAAAGGAAATTTGCTGTAAAAATTAGCGTATCACCGGTATAAGGGAATTGTCAATACCTCAATTTCACGTGACCGGGCCGCTATGTTTCGGCCCTGTTTTCTGCCGGCGCGGACCGGGAAACATGCCCGTGCGACGCGTTGCGTTTGACAGGGCGGCGTATTGAGAGTATAATCCAGATTAACAGGGTACAATAGCCTTACCCGGGAAAACGGAAACGAACCGGCTGCGGCCGGTCAGCGCATTTATTCTTTTGGATCCGTCCGCAATTTCGGACAGAATTTATTCCGGCAGATGACACAGGACAGACATGGCTGCTCTCTTTGGGCGACACAGGGCGCAAAGAAGCGGAAAGTCGGTCTTATTTCGTTATGTCCTTTGCCGGTTACATATATCATATCGAAGGAGAAAAAATCTGAATATGGCATCAAAACTGAAAATAATCCCGCTCGGCGGTCTGGGCGAAATAGGGAAAAACATGACCGCCTATGAGTATGGCAAGGACATAATCGTTGTTGACTGCGGGCTTGGATTCCCGGACGACGAGATGTACGGCATCGATATCGTGATCCCCGATACGACATATCTTCACCAGAATAAGGACAAGATACGCGCGATCGTGCTCACGCACGGACATGAGGACCATATAGGCGCGGTGCCCTATGTCCTCAAGGACATAGACGCGCCTGTTTACGCCACAAGGCTCACCGCCGGACTGGTCGAGATAAAGCTCGAGGAGCACAAGATGCTCGACAAGGTGGAGCTCATTACGCTTGAAGCGGGAGAGAGCTTCAATGCCGGCTGCTTTAAGGTCGAACTTATACACGTGAACCACAGTATAGCGGACGCCGTTGCGCTGGCAATACACACTCCGCTCGGCGTTGTTATACACACGGGCGACTTCAAGATAGACGTCACTCCCATACAGGGGGGCATCGCGGACATAGCACGCCTGGGTCAGCTTGGCAAGGAGGGCGTTCTGGCACTGCTTTCGGACAGCACAAATGTCGAAAGACCGGGCTATTCCGACTCCGAAAGAAAGGTCGGAAACCGTTTTGACCAGCTGTTCAAGGGCTGCGACAAGCGCATCATAGTCACGACCTTTGCCTCAAACGTTCACAGGATACAGCAGATAATCAACGTTGCGGCAAAATACAAACGCAAGGTCGGCATAACGGGCCGCAGCATGGAGAATATCATGCGCGTTTCAACAGAGCTGGGATATATGGAAGTGCCGGAGGGCGTGCTGGTCGATATGAACCAGCTCAAGAATATGCCCAAGCACAAGTCGGTCATCATAACGACCGGAAGCCAGGGAGAGAGCATGTCGGCGCTTTACAGGATGGCGTTTTCCGGTCACAGGCAGGTCGAAATCGACGCGGGGGACCGCGTTATTATTTCCGCATCCGCCATTCCGGGTAACGAGCTGACCATAACCAAGGTCATTGACGAGCTCTTCCACAAGGGGGCCGAGGTCATTTATGACAAGCTGGAAAACCTGCATGTGTCCGGTCACGCCTGTCAGGAGGAGCTGAAAATGATGCTCGCGCTGACGCAGCCGAAATACTTCATGCCGGTACACGGCGAATACCGCCATCTCTGCAAACATGCGGAGCTCGCGCGGGAGATCGGCGTTGCGCCCAACAATATCATAATCGGCGAAAACGGCCGCGTGGTCGAGATTACCAAACGCAGCATACGCCTTGGCGGGACAGTGACCGCCGGAAAGGTGCTCGTTGACGGAACGGGCGTCGGCGATGTCGGCTCCGTTGTCCTGCGCGACCGCAAGCATCTTGCGGATGAGGGCATGATAGTTGTTGTAATGACGCTTTCCAGCGAGGATTCCAGTCTTGTTTCCGGACCGGACATCATAACCCGCGGCTTTGTCTATGTCAAGGAGTCCGAATCGATCATGGACGAAATGAAGCGCGTCGTTCTCGAGAGCCTCGAGTCCTGCGACAGCCAGCGGATAACCGACTGGGCGAGCATAAAGGCAAAGGTCAAGCAAAATCTTTCGGGATATCTATATAAAACGACCAAGCGCAGTCCGATGATACTGCCGGTCATAACGGAGGTATGAAAAAATGAACAGCTATGATTTTCAGACCCTGGCTCCCGAATGGGGAAGCGGAGCGGAAATGTGGAAAAAGCTCGAGCGGGAGGGCGCAGCCCATCCG
>CAKSXP010000208.1 GCA_934515035.1 uncultured Oscillospiraceae bacterium | reverse complement strand
TCGACCGGTCCCGCAACGCGCACAGTCAGCTTGTTGTGCCCCGTTATCAGGCCGGAGAGATTGGAGGGCTGGTCATCGGCGACAAGCCTGCCCTCGTTTATGACAAGAACTCTCTCGCATATGGCCTCGACCTCCTGGAGTATGTGGGTCGACAGAATGATCGTCCTGTCCTTTCCAAGGTCCTTGATAACATTGCGTATCTCGATGATCTGTTTGGGGTCGAGTCCGACAGTGGGCTCGTCCAGTATCAGAACTTCCGGGTTTCCAACCATCGCCTGCGCGATGCCGACACGCTGTTTATACCCTTTTGACAGGTTGCGGCAAAGCCTGTTCCGGTGATCCTGCAAGCCAAGAGAAGCTGTTATCTCGTCAAGATGCTGCTTTCGCGACGGGTTCCTGACAGCCTTGAGATCATAAATGAAATTGAGATATTCGTTGACAGTCATGTCCAGATACAGCGGCGGCTGCTCCGGAAGATACCCTATGTGCTTTTTTGCCTCGACCGGGTTTTCCAGAATATCGATCCCCGCAATACGCACCGCGCCGGAGTTGGCCGACAGGTATCCGGTTATGATATTCATCGTTGTGGACTTTCCCGCGCCGTTCGGGCCGAGGAAGCCGACGATCTCGCCGTCGTTGATGGTAAATGATAGCCTGTCAATGCCTCTTTTTTTGCCGTAGGTCTTGGTCAGGCTGGATACTTCGATCATCCTGATGTTTCCTCCTAAGCTGGATTTGCCTTCGTAGTGCCGTAATTATACCATTCCATCCGTCAAACTGCAACAATTGTTTTTCGCTTTTTATCGTTTTATCGGTATTTTTAATAACACTTGGCTCAGCTTTTTGATGTTTTCATCAGGATTTACGTCATAAACACCTAATTTCTCTACAAAATATCCGTGATTTTTACATCAGGTCCGTTCCTTTATCTATCCTCCTGTTTTTCAAGAAATTCCGTCCACTGTCTGAAAGAAGCCTCGCTCGGCATACGCCAGTCGCCGCGCGGGGACAGGCAGACGGAGCCGATCTTGACGCCGTCTGGCACGCAGTTGCGTTTGAACTGCTGTGTAAAAAAGCGTCTGTAAAACGTCAGCATCGTGCTCCTGAGCTCGTCCGCGCTGACATTCGGAAAGGCTATCCTGCCAAGAGCATAGATCTTTTCCGGAGCGAAGCCGTTTCTGAGCACATGGAACAGTATAAAATCGTGCAGGTCATACTTTCCTATTTTCTCCTCCGTTTTCTGCACGATCTCGCCCGTGTCGGAGGCGGGAAGCAGCTCCGGACTGATCGGTGTATCAAGTATGGACCCCAGCACGGGAGCAAATTTGGGATACATCTCCCCATATGCCGAGATAACATATTTTGCAAGCGTCTTGGGCACGCCGCAGTTCACGCCGTACATGCTCATATGGTCGCCGTTGTAGGTGCACCAGCCAAGCGCCAGCTCGGACAGGTCGCCAGTTCCGATCACCAGCGCGTTCTCCATGTTGGCAACGTCCATCAGGATCTGCGTGCGCTCTCTGGCCTGGGTGTTTTCATATGCGACGTCGTGGTTGCCTGGATCCTGGCCTATGTCGGAAAAATGCTGGATACACGCATCCGCTATGGGTATGGTCCGCTCTTTCGCGCCCAGCATTTTTATCAGTTCAAGCGCGTTGGAAAGCGTTCTGTCCGTTGTGCCGAATCCGGGCATCGTGATGGCCGTAATGCCATCGGCGGGAAGTCCCAGCGACTTGAATGCCTCTACCGTAACGATAAGCGCCAGCGTGCTGTCGATACCTCCGGAAATGCCGACGACGGCACGCCGGATCCCGGTTTTTTTAAGGCGGGTCGCCAGTCCGCTGGACTGGATGGTAAGGATCTCGCGGCATCTACGGCTGCGCTCGGCCGTTTCGGCGGGAATGAACGGATATGCATTTACCTTTTCGGGAAGGCGGGCAGGTGCTGCGCCGTCATAATATACCGTGCGCATCACCGCGTCACCGGAATCGTGCATGAATGTATTCATGCGAAGGCGGTCGTTTGCGATCCTTTCTATATCGATCGTGCCGAATATGGCTCCCTCAGCGTACTCACGCTCCGCAAGCACTACGCCGTTGTCGCAGATCAGCGAATGCCCAGAAAACACAAGGTCGCTGCTGCTCTCGCCGGTGCCGGCGGACGCATATACATAACCGCAGATGCATCGTGCGGACTGCATGGAAACAAGGCCGCGGCGATATTCGTTCTTGGTAAGCGATTCATTGCTTGCAGAAAGATTCACTATCAGGTTGGCGCCGCCAAGCACCAGCTTCTCGCTCGGGGGCGAAACGACCCACAGGTCCTCACAGATCTCCGCGCCAACTGCAAGGCGGCTGTTTCTGTCGCGGAAAATAAGGTCGGTCCCGATCGGTATCTCAGCCCCGGCAAGACAGGCTGTTTTTGTCCTGAGTGAAGACGCAGGCGCAAACCATCTGGCTTCATAAAATTCACCGTAATTGGGAATAAAGCTCTTAGGCACAGCACCTAATAGCTTGCCGTCAGCGATAAAGACGGCGCAGTTAAAAAGGCAATTGTCATGGCGTACCGGCGAGCCGACGGCCAAAAGCCTGCCGGGCATTGCGGCAGACGCCATCGCGATCTTCTCAAGAGCGCGTTCGGAAGCATCAAGCATGACGCTCTGACGGAAAAGATCGCCGCAGGTATAGCCGGTCACGCAAAGCTCCGGAAATACAACAACGTCGGCGTCGCACTTCATCGCAAGCTCAATAATATAGTCGGCGTTGGTCATCGGATCGCCGATAGCGACGTCAGTAACAGCCGCGGCAGTCTTTATATATCCAAAATCCTTCATATGATATCCTCCATAAAGAATGTTCTGCATTTTTTAACTCAAATATAACACAGAAATTGCAATTGGCAAACTGTTAAATGCCATTAACGGGAAAAGTTCCGGAATAGCTTAATAGACAGTCGAACATAACGCGCTGTACGCCGGAGATGGAGATGCGCTCAATCCGTTAGTAATTTTCATTAGCGTTTTTGTATAACCGTACTGTATGATGTTCATCCCAGTTAAACAGAGTTCAGTTACGAAAAAACGCAAGCCATTGAAAACAAATAAAAAACCTTGGAACTGCTAAAGTTCCAAGGTTTTCTATTTGGCAGGGGTTGAAGGGATCGAACCCTCGGCCTACGGTTTTGGAGACCGCCGCTCTACCAGCTGAGCTAAACCCCTAAATTAACTTGTAAATAACGTGGTGGGCCTTCAGGGACTCGAACCCCGGACCGACCGGTTATGAGCCGGTTGCTCTAACCAACTGAGCTAAAGGCCCCGATATTGGAAATGCCGCCACCGTTAAGTGGCGGCATTTCTGCTGGCTCCCCCTGTCTGACTCGAACAGACGACCCTGCGGTTAACAGCCGCATGCTCTACCGACTGAGCTAAGGAGGAATATCTGTGGGGCCTTTATAATAAAGGCCCCTTGTGTCGGCGTCGACTTATTTTCCCGGTCCGTCTCCAGACAAGTATCGTCAGCACAGGTGAGCTTAACTTCCGTGT
>CAKSXP010000207.1 GCA_934515035.1 uncultured Oscillospiraceae bacterium | reverse complement strand
GTCGGAACGCACATCCAACAGTGTGGATGGAGAGGCTTCTGCTGACCGGCTGCTTTTATGACTGCCATCCGTCGGCGGTACAAACGTTACGTTACCTGTAACCACCGTTTCTGCCTGAGCGGTTACCACCGTCTCGACACCGGCCATACGCTGTGTTTGTGCAATTCCTGCATAGTCGATCCCGTAATGCTCCGGTGACGCATAGCCTTGACTGAACCCTACGCGTACCGCTCCCTTTTCACCCAGGGCCAGTGCAATATTGAAATCAATCAGCCGGATATCACCTTGCGGCGTAAGCATGATATTGGCGGGCTTGATATCGCCGTGCAGGATGCCGTTAGGCGGACGTGTGTGCATATAGTTGAGCGCCTCCAGCAGTTGACAGGCCCACTGCACCACCGTTGCCTGTGGAAAAGTGCTGCCGCGCTTCAACGGCTTGTCCAGACTTTCTCCTTCCACATAATCCATCACAGTATAGACAACACCATTTTCCTCGATGAAGTCATAAACCTGTGGAATATATGTGTGGCTCAGGTTTTTCAGCGCATCAACTTCCCGGCGCAGCGCTTCAGGCTTCTGGGTAAGGCCCCTCTTATCTGCCTTTAATACAACAAATTTTCCCAGGCGGAGGTGCGTAGCCAGATAGACAACACCTCCGCCGCCGGAGCCAATTTCGCGGATCACCTGATAGGTAGATGCAATTATACGATTTTCCATCACTTATGCCGCTTTCCGCCGTATTCGGCATCCAATTCTTTTTCCAGATTTTTCTTTTTGGCGTGGAACACAAGTGCAGATACCGCTCCGCCGACAAGAGAAACCGTCATGAAAATCACGCCAACCAACGATGCCGTATTGCCGAGCAAATCACGCATGATTGGATACCTCGTTCCAAGTGTAATCCGCGCCGCTCGTCCCGAAGGAAACAAAATCATTGGGGCAAAGGGGATGCTCCACATTTGGCGTCAGCTTTTTCCCGTTGACAAATGTGCCGGCACTGGAACGCAGATCCACGATTCCATATGTCCCGTCTTTGTGGCGTTCAATTGCCGCATGATGGCGGCTGACTGCCTTGGTGTTCGGGGCGAACTCAAAGTTCGACTGTTGGTGGCCCACAGAAATATCAAGTCTGCCAATGGAGAAGCATTCGCCGGGCTGAATGTCTACGATGATTTGGGAGGGGAGCTTTGCATCACTACGAAGACGGAAGCCTGTGTAATTGTCAGCTTCGTCAAGCTGCGTCACACCGTCTTCGCTCTCAGGCTCCGGCGGAAAATACACGTTTGCCTGCAACTCTCGCATATCTCTTTTCACAGGCTGTGCTGCGTTCTCTTCACGCTTTACCTCCTTATCCGCTGCCCCGAACCGAATCTCATCCGGCACTGCCGCTGCATCCTTTTTGGAAAACAGTTCTTTAAAGCCCTTGCGCTTCTTCGCCGGTTTTTCTTCCTTTTTTTTGTTTTTTCCGGTCGGATTTTCACCAAAGTCGATGATGATCTCATCAACCTTTTGCTCAAGCACATTTTTCTGCGGTTCGCGCACCCGTTCCATCGGCGCGACCGGTGTCACCATCTGCGCAGGTTGCTCGGGCACAGGCGCATATTCATGTTTCACCTGCTCCTGCTTCGGCATGTTTTGCGCGGGGGACAGATTCTCCTCGGGGAGCATCTTTGCCTCCGCATCCTTGAGCATCTGCAGAAATGCATACGGCTGGAACTGCTGCATAATGGCCTTGAGAACCATGTTTTCTATTTCCGGGTCATCCACCGGATTTTTATGTACCAGCTCGATCACCAAGTCACGCAGATGCTCCATAGTCTCATACGGGTGGCGCATGGGTATATAGAGATATTTCACGTTTGCGTTTTTTTCTTCGGTGTAGAGATATTGGGTATCTAACACAAAGTTGAACGGCGACATAAACCAGTCGCCGCAATCCAACAGCGGCTGGATTATCTGCTGCCAGAAGCGGGTATATTCATGCAGCGTTTTTCCTTTATCTTCAAAATAGTATTTCAGCTTGGCACATCTACCCGTCTGATAGGTGCACTCCACCATTCCGTCAATAATTCGATATCCAAACGGCACCAGGAAATCGGGCATATCATCCTTGATCGTATACAAAGCGTTTTCGTCAAGCTCGTTTTCCGGAAATCGGATGACAACGACCGCCCCGGTCATCCCAACCTGTTCCTGTATTTCGATTTTCATAAGCCAGCCTCCTCTTTATATTCAAGAAGTGTGATGAACCTCCAGCCATCGGCTGTTTTCACTGCCGCGCTCCCGCCGGAGAAGCTTCTGGCATCCAAGAAATTCGGCGCGATCACCATCTTGCCCTGCAAGCTGATATATCCCCAGTCTCGACCTTGCTGTACCGCTGCAAGATGCTGTCCGAAAGATAGGGCGTTATCATACTGAAAGTCAATCATGATTTCACCGGCAGTATTGATGAATCCCCATTTTCCGTGCTGCTTCACAGCCGCCCAGCCGTCGGCAAAGGGTTTCGCGTCCTCATAACTGCCATCCAGCATTTTACCGTCAACGTATAGGCGGACACCATCGTCAACGCGCACGAATACAGCATCCTGTGCGCAGCAGCGACCGACTTCATCCCGTATAATATCGTCGAATTGGGGTGCTGTGGACCATTCTGCGCCATTTGAATCCATAAATCCCCATTTTCCGCCGCTCTTCGCCGGGATCACCCCGCCGCTATACATGCCAATCCCGTCAACTGTCAGTGAACCGCACGTAAAGTCCGCTGTTGCCAATACCCAGCCATTTTCGGTTTTTACGCCAATACGGTCATCGTTGAGTTCTCCAAAATCTGAGATGCTCTCGTGTGAAAGTGCATATCGCAAATTGCTGCTGTTCACAGCGAAAACCTCTGCACCCTGTTTTACCACGGATACTCCGCTGAACGTGCTGATCTTATCATACACACAGGGTATGACCAGCGTTCCATCTGTTGCCGCAAGTCCCCATTTTCCATCAAGCTTTACTTGAACGCCGCCATTACATGGCGCCGTTACATCCTGATACACATTGCGGGACATCTTGTAAACGTAGCGATGCTCTTCATAATACTGCCGCAGTGCTTCATCTCCGGTTTTTGCAATGCCGTCACGCAGCACAGCAAGCGCCTTTGTTTCCTTTGCGGCAGACATATAATACTCTGCTGCTTCACGGAACACCGCTGGCTCTGCGCCCTTTCTCCCCATCTGCGCATCCAGCAGATTTGTGTATTTCCTGCGGTATCCATCGCTGTCGAGCAGCTTCAGGTATACCGTTTTCAATCCTTCCTCGGCGGCTTTCGCATATTTCCCACTATAGCTGGCAGCCTCATCAAGCAAAGGTTCCGCACGGACATACGCCTCGTCATTGATATATATTTCCGCCTGATCGATCAATGCTTTCTGCTTCTGCGTGTCTGATTTCGCCGTAACGGTCGTCACCCAAGCCACCAAAGCGAAAAACATACAGGCGACGGTTATCCACACGATCCGCGAACGTTTCATGCGCTTTTTCCTCCTATCGAACAAAGACTACACAAACGATCCCAACATACAAGA
>CAKSXP010000206.1 GCA_934515035.1 uncultured Oscillospiraceae bacterium | reverse complement strand
TGTGGATATTTCCGGAGAGGATTTCATCGACGGCATGAACTGGCGTCCGTATGACATGGCCTGGAACGGAGAAAGACTTGCGATAGCCGTTAGCAGATATGTGCAGAAGGAATGTTATGACAGCGGCAGCGGGCAATACTACATAGCCGCGGATGAGACCTGCGGCTGCTGGCTGGCGGTATATGACGCAGCAGGGCTTTTGTACTGCACGGACATAACAAGCAGCCTTACTGGAGACTTTGAGCTCAGCTATGACAAGAAGACAAGATTTATCCGCAGCGACCCTGTGGAAGTTGAATGGAAATAAAAAAAGAGACGCCCGCGGGCGTCTCTTTTTTTGATACTGTCGTTTTCGGGATGCCGGCTTATTTGCCGCCCATGCCCTTTTCGGTGGTGTAGGTTCCGCCAGAGCCTTGAGGGCTTCCTTCTCGGACTCGAGGTACTCGATGGTGATCTTGTCCAGAGCGGCGCAGACAGCGTCGTGATCCAGCGGCTTGAGGCCGAGCATCTCGCGGGCCTCTGCGGGAGTGGCGACCTCGTTGCCGAAAGCCTTGATGGCGTTTGCGGCACGCTCGACCAGCATCATGTTGGTGGCCATGATCTTTTTGCCTTCCTTGTCATAGCCGTAGACAACGTTGTCCTCCATGCCGACGCGGATGGAGCCGCCGTTGGCCAGGGCGGTGAACATGACGGGCAGGTGGCCCTTGCCGATGCCGAATGCGGACCAGGTGCATTCCTTGGGGAGCTTTCCGGCGGCCTGAAGCTCGTGCATCTCGTCGAGCAGGAGCATCAGAGCCTTCGGAGTGGCGTCCATCCCGCCCATAACGCCGAGGCAGAACTGGAAGTGGAAGGGAGGCTTGATAACGCCCTGCTTCCAATATGCGCCGACAGCGCGGAGCATACCGAAGTCAAAAATCTCGAACTCGGGCTTTATATCCTTTTCGAGATAGAGCTTGCCGACGTCCATCAGCATCTTCGGGCTGTTGTGGAAAACGCCGCCGGGAACGCCCCAGTTGAAGGAGCCGGCGTCGAAGGTGCCCATCTCGATGCCGGGCACGATGCGGTGGTGGATGCAGCGGCAGGCGTTGCCGTAGGGGCTGTCGTCAGAAACGCGGTTGTCGCCGGAGGAGGTGCAGTTGACGATGATGTCACAGTCCTTGTAGGAGCGGATCGCCTTGATGGTCTGATAGAACTTGACGGGATCCATAACGCCCGCGCCGTCGTCGTCACGCATATGCAGGTGAGCGACGGATGCGCCGAGCTTCCAGCACTCATATACCTGAGCTGCGATATCTTCGGGCTTTTCGGGAATGTTGTAGCCGGCGGGAGTGACAGCACCGGTCATTGCGGCGGTTATAATTGTTTTTGCCATAGATAGCTTCTCCTTAAATTAGAGTCTGTCGTGCATCTTCAGCACATTGATGATAAGGTTGTCGCGGAAGGAAGAGATCTCGGGCTTGGTGTTGCCGATGACAGGGGGGAACCCGGCCATGAGGGGTCCTATCTCCTCGCCGGACTGGTCGGCCCATGTGTCGGGGACCTTCTTCATGTCGGAAATGTCGGCAAAGACAGCGTCGGTCATGGCGCCGAACTTGAGCGCGCAGCCGCGGAGACCAAGGTCGCCGCCGCCGAGCTCATAGTTCATTGCGGGGCCGAAAGCAGCAAGACGGATGCCGGGGCCGAAGGTCCAGGCGTCGTCGGCATCGGCCATGGAGCAGACACCCTCGGTGACCAGCGCGATCTCTTCACGCCACAGCGCGTGCATGAGACGGTTTGCGATGAAGCCGTTCTTTTCCTTGTTCAGAACGACGGGAGCCTTGTCGTGCATCTTATAGAACTCGCGGGCCTTTGCAATGACCTCGGGAGAGGTCTTTTCGCCGCCGCAGATCTCGATCAGGGGGAGAAGATAGGCCGGGTTGAAGGGGTGTCCGACGATGATGCGCTCGGGGTGCTTTGCGCCCTCGGCGATCTTGGTGACGCTCATACCGGAGGAGGAAGAAGCGATGATGGCGTCCTCGGGGAGATACTTCTCCATGACGGCGATCATCTCGTGCTTCTGATCCATGTTCTCAGCACCGTTTTCCTGGACGAAATAGACGCCGGTGAAAGCCTCGGCCGGATCGGTCGTGATGTGGATCTTTTCCCAGATCTTAGCCGCGTCATCGACGATGCCGTATTTGACGTAGGAATCGATGGGGCCCTGGATCTTGGGCAGAGCGCGTTCTTTGGAAGCCTCGGAACGGACATAGACGTTTACGTCGAGTCCCTTGAGAGCAAAATATGCCGCAAATCCGCCGCCGATGGTACCGGCGCCGTACATTGCGATGGTTTTGATGTCAGAGACGTTCATGTGTTGGTGTCCTTTCTCTGTTATACTTAAATCAGGGGGCGTCATAAAAAATATGGCGCCCCCATGTCAGGCTGCCGTCAGCCTAATGGTTATACAGTTTTATCAGCCGATGTTGGTCAGGCCGCCATCAGGATAGATGGAGGAGCCGGTGACGAAATCGGAGGCGGGGGAGGCGAGGAACAGGACGGAGCCGACGATGTCGATCTCGCGGCCGATACGCATTGCGGGCTGACCGGCGGCAATGTTGTCGCGGGTCTTCTCATCGGGGGGCAGGAGGCCGACCATCATCGGGGTGTAGGTGATGGTGGGGCCGACAAGGTTGACCTGGATGTTGGGACGCAGGTCGGAAGCAAAGGCCTTGGTCAGCATTTCAACGGCGCCCTTGGTGGTGTTGTAGGGGACGTTGCCGTTGCCGCCGTTGGCGACAGCGCGGATACCGCGGACGGAGCCGATGTTAACGATCTTGCCGTAGCCCTGGTTCGGGGTGGCCTTGCCGTGCTCATAGGTGGCGGGGTCGATTTTCTCAACGCCCTCGGGCAGGTTGTTTTCCTTCATCCAGTTGCCGAAGTATTTGCAGGTGTACATCATGGAGGTCACGTTGGTGTCGAGCATGCCCTTCCAGACATTGGTGTCGATCTCCCAGGAGAACATTTTCTTGTTGTATCCCTGAGAGTTGACAAGGATGTCGCATCCGCCGAGACCCTCGGCGCTCACGACGTAATCACGGAAAGCGACGACGGCGTTCTCATCGGTGGCGTCGCAGGCGTAGTACTTAACGGCAACGCCTTCTGCTGCGGTAGCCTTGATGTCCTCGCAGGCTGCCTTCAGAGCATCTTCACGGCGGGAAGAAATGCAGACGTCAACGCCGTTTGCGGCCAGAGCGGTGGCGATGGCCTTGCCGAAACCGCCGGCGCCGCCGACGACGACAGCCTTCTTGCCGCTGATATCAAACATTTTTGTAAGATCTCCACTATAAACTTTGGGCATGACAGTACGCTCCTTTTAAATAAATTTATGTATTGCGTTCCGGAGAGGGAGAACACACTCTCCGGATGGGAATCGTCTTTTGAACTCAGAATGCGTTGTACCAGTCCGGCTCATTGCTGTGCTCGAACTCGTAGGGGTTGGGGATCTCGCCGGACTCGACCTTCTTGAACCACGCGGCGGCGTTTGCCGGCATGTTGTTCCAGGATTCGAAGGTCTGCGGGGCCTCCATATCCTTGGTGGCGTAGCGGTAGTCGTTGACACGGCTGATGTACTTCTCATCCTGCTGAGA
>CAKSXP010000205.1 GCA_934515035.1 uncultured Oscillospiraceae bacterium | reverse complement strand
CCCCCGGCCGATATGATCGGGAAGGAGGTACACATTGGGTCCCGGGTCAGGCTCCCGGCAGCAGTCCCCGTCCCGTTCAGGTCCGGGACATACGCTGCGGGCGATCTGTATTTTATAATAAGTATTCTATCTACTGTCTCTTTTCAGCGACCCCTATCCCCCAAAAACGCATATGCCTATTTATTTACAGGAAGGGTGATAATCATGAACGAAGCCAAAAAGACACATCTTAACATCGATGATGTTGCCGCTGCTATCGGCGTCCCCAAAAAGGAAGTAGAAATGATGGGGAGAAAAATGAACATGACCCAATGGTCTCCCGAATTTCTTGTTCCCATGCTCGACTATATAAGGCCGATTGCCGCCAGGGGCGAGCCCGTCTCTCTTGGCGGACCTGGCGACCACTGGGTGCTGGCCGGAGCCGGAGTTGCTTTGGGCGATACCTTTGTCGAATACGTTGCCGGAAACGGAACTATGGAGATGATTGACCTCCCCATGGGCGAAGAAAACCCAGAAGGCGGCGTCCACTTCCTCACCTATGAGGACGGCGACAGACTGTATATCGCTTTCGATCCCGACGACCACACAAAGCCGATGACCGCCGGACCTCATAACTACGACGTTTCCAAGCTTCCGCATGTCGTCGTTCCTCCCTGCAATCCCGATCAGGACGTGTTCATAACGGGCGGCGGCGGCTACGGTATACTTCTGACCATCCTGAAGCCCTACTTCGGCGACAAATGCAGAAGCCTCAGCGTTTCCCCCGGACACGGCAACGACAGCGGATACATCTGCGTCAAGGCAGGCGGTTCGCTGAAGGAAGGCGACATTTCCCCGTTCCATCACTTTTGATACGACAAGATAAGCAGAGACCCTTTACCCCCGAAGAGGAACAAGCGCAATTATTTCCAACCAAATATCCTGCACCCGCCGCGCATATGCGGCGGCGTAACGAAAGCTGAAACAAGCTTCAGAAAGGAGAAAACATGACTACAAGAAGAATTATTGCTCTGGTTCTGGCGGCACTGATGGCTCTGGCCCTCCTCGCCGGCTGCGGCGAGCCCGCCGCGGACACTCCCACGGATTCCCCCGCCACTAACGAGCCCGCTCCCGGCGGGACTCCCGACGAACCAACGGACGAACCCACTGCCGCCGCTCCGGGAGAAGTCTTCGTCAACGAAGACGGCGACCTGGAATACATGCTGCCGCTGACCGAGGAAGAGGAAACCATTTCCGTCTGGGCTCCGATGACTCAGGAATTCCAGAACTATCTGGAAAGCTACGACCAGATAGAGTCCGTCAAGAGACTCATGGAGGAGACCAACATTGAACTCCAGTTCATGTCCCCGGCCAGTGACCAGAAGAACGCTCAGTTCATGACCATGGTCGCGGGCGGCGATTATCCCGACCTGCTCGACGGCGTTTCCACGCTGTATAACTCCGGCCTGACCGGTGCCTGCGACGAAGGCGTTATCATCGACCTGACCGATCTTCAGGCCGAAAGCGCTCCCTGCTACACCGCAATGGTCGAAGAACTCGGCTGCCGCAAGGAGATCGTCGATGACGAGGGCCGTTCCTATATATTCGCAATGCTCCAGCCGGACGGCGTTCAGCTCACGACCGGCCTTGCCGCCCGTAAGGACTGGATGGATGAGCTCGGCATGGAAAAGCTCGAGACCTATGACGAGTGGCACGAATACCTCAAGGGCATCAAGGCCAACCACAATGCTACCATGTGGGCGACCCAGTCCGGCACACTTTCCTATAACTACCTGTCCAACGGCTTCGGCACCCAGATGTTCGTCTTCGCCAACCCCGGCGCAACTCCTCCTTACGTCGAGGACGGCGTTGTCAATTGGGGACCGATGAAAAAGGACGCCGCCGTTGAGTATCTGACCATGATGAACGAGTGGTGGAACGAGGGCCTCATCTATGAGGACTTCCTCTCCGTCTTTGCTCCGTTCACCGCCGATATCACCCCGCTGACCGCCAATAAGGTCGGTATAGCCGTTATCATCGCCGGCCAGTTCACCGCTCTGAACGACGGCGGCCTCGTCGATGAAGGCTTCGAGCTCTGGCCGATCCAGGATGCCGTCAAGGAAGAGGGCATGATCAACACTACCGATGTTGCCGTTTCCGTGGCCAGCACTCAGGGCTATTCGATCAGCACAGCCTGCGAAAACGTCGATCTCGCAGTAAAGCTCTGTGACTATCTGTACTCCAAGCACGGCTATTACGGCCTGAGCTACGGCGTCGAGGGCGAGACCTATACCATCGACGACGCAGGAAACGTTCACTACACCGATTTCATGATCAACAACCCGGACCACACCTTTGCCGAGCAGAAAAACGTCGTCACTTCCACGATGTCCTTCCGCGGCGCGGCCGGTTACGCCGGTGAGATCAACGCCTACGGCCCCGCTCAGACCGAGGCTCTCACTCTCTGGAGAAAGCACTCCAGCGAGAACACCTATCCGACCTCCGCGTCGATGACCGCCGACGAGAGCAGCGAGCACGCAACCCTGTACTCCGAGGTCTCCACCTACGCCGCCACCGCTCTGACCGAGTTTATCATCGGCGAGCGTGACATCAGCGAGTATGACGACTTTATCCAGACCTGCATAGACCTCGGCATTGAGGACTGCATCGCAATCAAGCAGGCCGCTTACGACCGCTACATTGCAAGATAAGCAGCCCGTTTCCTGAACAGGATGTCATAACTCAAAAGCAAAACAAATTGGCGGGCGGGAAGTTTTCCCGTCCGCCTCATTCCGTTAAACGGCTCTGACCAAATAGTGCCCGCGGACGCAGTTCCGGTCAGGGCCGTTATCTCCGGCGCATATGCTGCCGGAGATAACGCTCTTTTCTCAGGCGCACAAGCCGTCTGTCTGTGTCAGACCGCGGGAGCCTGCCGTTTTTTTAGCGACGTACAGTTAACGTATCTGCGGTCACTTTTCCCCTACGTTTGACGAAAAAACACATCCTCTCTTCTTTGCGCTCACAGCCCTGCGTCCTCTGCCCGTAAGGCTTTCCTGACAGTTGCCGCCCACCGCGCGTTTCTCCGCATCCGGGCCGCCTGCGCCGCGCACCGCCATTTATTATAAAAGAAAAAAGACGCCGGACAACCGGCGTCTTGTGCGATCAGAGAAATGTTTTTTACCAGGGGTTCTTGGCCTCGTATATTTTCTTTGCCTTATATCCGATCAGCCATGCCGCAAGATACAAAACAAGGATGGCAATGCATAGAATGAGTATAATGCTTCTGTTTGCCATGAGCAAGCCGAAGAGCGTGAACATCGGGAGCAAATGCGCCGTTCCCCAGCCGAAGAGAATGTTGTATGCCCCGGCGCTTCCGGCCAGTCCCAGAAGATATCCGACGATGGGGGCCGCGGAAATGAGCATCATGCCTATAAGACCGCCCCAATTCTTGTGGTAGCCGACATACGCCATATATCCGACTGAGATCACATATATAATGATCGACATCACACAGAAGTTGTAGCCAATACTCTTCTTGATGGTCTTGAACTCGGCTGAAAGGCCATCGAACGTGAAAAGCATTTCGTCAAGAATTCCAAACTCCAGAATGATGAGCAGCATCAGGAAAAATGTCGCGAAACCTACCTTGATTTTCTTGTCAAAGAATTTCATGCTGTGTGACTC
>CAKSXP010000204.1 GCA_934515035.1 uncultured Oscillospiraceae bacterium | reverse complement strand
TATCCACATCCAGCGCCCGTCGGTATGTGCCGTCCGGCGTTTTTTCCATAAGCACCAGCCGCTCCTCCGAGCAGGCAGCAACGAAGCCGTCATGATAATACAGCGACGGCCAGTCGGTCTCCGCGATATCGATCCTCTGCTTTTTCTCTGCCGTTTCAGCGTCCAGAACGGTAAGGACAGATCTATCCTTCTCCGTGGTCACAAGCAGAACATCCTCTCCGTCGGACGACAGCTTCATATCCCTTATTCCCTCGTTTTCGGAGATCGAATAAACATTCTCCAGCTCGCGTATTTCCGCTGTCTTGACCTCGTCCCCATCCTCCTCTTTGCGCGAAAACGGGATACGGTAGACGCCGAATCCGCCGGGGATGAGACTCGCATCCAGCTTGCTTCCGTCCGGATCCTCTATTGACAGAGCAAAATAACAGGCATCCTCCGTTATGACCGACGGATTGCTTATGCTGAGCCAATAATCATCATCCTGCGCCATGTCTATTTCCCGGATGTTTCCATCCTCGGTTTTCAATACAGTCACCGTAACGGCATAGCGTTCATCCACCGGTATGCGGAAATAGTCATTCAGCCACTGGTCAAGCTCCGGAAAGTCCGCCCGCAGATCGCCAGTCATAAATGCATATCCGTCCTCGCCTTCACTGATAAAAGCGTCCGTGTCCATTACGAAGTTGATGGGATAGTAATCCATATAATCGCTGAGAAAGACCTTCTCGGTATGCTCCTCGCCGGGCTGAGCGCGTGAGAGCACATCTTTTATAACGCTCTCGTAGCCATGAAATTCGCTCAGTATCTCATCATCGGCCCCGGCATCGCCGCCGAAGCCCATGCCGAAATAGCTGCCGATATCGACCGTCATGCCGCCGTATTCAAACTCGTACTCTTCCCTTTTCTGTGCCTGGTAAAAACTGAACTCCGTTCTTGTTTCCGGGTCACTTCCCAATGTGTGCGCCGTGTCCCAGAAAAGGCGGTCGTTGCAGGTCACATGCAGCTTAAGCTCCAGTCCTTCAGCCGCCGCGGGACTGCCGTAAACGACATGCTCCGTCAGTTCGACTTTGTCCCGCTTTTCGTTTATCACGCAGTGCGCGCCGGCCAGGCAGGCGCTTCCCAGGACCAGCAGCGCCAGAAACAGGCATAAACTCTTTTTCATCCCTCGACTCATTCCTCCGTGTCTGTCAGCTCGTCAAGAGCGCGGCTGACGCGGTCGGCACGATAATTATAAGTCGTTTTGATATAACTCATAAGATCAAGCCCCCTGTCCTCCAGCTCCATCGTCTGCACGTCGCCGACGATCTTTCCCTCGTGTATCAGCACGGCGCGGCCGATACATCCCGCGACCTCCTCGATCAGATGCGTCGAGAGAAGCAGCGTCTCGCGCGGTTCGAGTATGCCCAGCAGCACCTTATAGAAATCCTCGCGGTTGAAAACATCATTGCCGGCAAAGGGCTCATCCATCAGGATATAATCCGCGCCCTGGCTCAGGGCCATTATGACCTCGAACTGGTTCTTCTGTCCCGTTGAAAACCGCGACACGGTCCTGTGCATCGGAAGGCTGAAAAACTCCATCAGCGCCGAAAAGCGTTTTTCCGAAAAATCCGGAAAGTGCACGGAATAGAAATCCGCGTGCCCGCGGGGCGTAAGGTTCGGGAAAAAGGAATGCTCGCTCGTTGCAAACGAGAGCTTTGCGATATTTTTCCGGCTCACCGGTTCCCCGTCAAGGGTTATCTCGCCGCTGTGCGAAACGAGCCCCAGTATGCTTTTGATGAGCGTGGTCTTGCCCGCGCCGTTTTCTCCGAAAAGCCCGACGATCTCGCCGCGCGGCAGCTTCAGGTTTATGTCCTTGAGCGCGTCCTTCCCCGGATAACGCTTGCTTACGTTTTTAAGCTCTATCATGGTTTCACCTCCAGAGTGCCTGCCACTGTCCGGGCACAAGGCACTGCGCCGGCGTCATGGCGATATATATCCAATAATAAATGCACAGCAGCAGAAACGCCGCGCACGCACAGCAGACGATCCCCGCCGCAGGCAGCGCAAGACAGCGCCTGTGAAGCTCCGACCTGTCCGGCAGACGTCGCATCAGGTAAATGCTTCGGCTTCCGATGCGGTGATAAATATAGTGATAGGCCGCAAGAGCGAGCATTGCGAGCGCGAGGACCGCAAACCCGGCAAAAGCGATGCCCAGCACATCCCTGAAACCCGCCATGACCGCACCCTCGATCAGCACGCGCTTTCCGAGCCGCGTCGTGAACAGGTCTCCGCGTGCCCTGCTGCACCGGATGATAAACAGCAGAAAGCTGAATCCGGCGGAGCATCCCAGTCCCTTCAGGACCCATTTTCCTTCCTGTACCGCATCTATACCGGCGGGCACAAAACGGCTGAGATCAGGCTTCATAGCTTCCCCTCCTGCTGTAAGCTCCACATACGGAGACCGCCGCAAAAACCGCGGAAAGCAGCATGACCATCACATCGGTGACAAAGCTTCCCGTCGAACCCGCAAACATGACCACGGTCATCCCCGCCATAAGGCCCGTACTTATCGCCGGTTTTCCATAGCGCTGACAGAGGGGGAAATACGCCGTCTCCAGCCCCAGCGCCGCGGCGAGCAGCAGATCACGGATATATCTCGATGTCTCGTCAAGCGGCAGGAGGCTGTGCAGAAAAGAGTTTCTGTAAAACACGAGAAACACGTCCTGTACTCCGCCGCCGCGGGCCATGTAAAGCCTGCACATAAGCAGCGCGGCCGCAAGCTGGACAAACCAGAAGATCAGATAGCAGCAGAAATTATATCCCGCCTGCCATAAGTATATGTTCCACTCCGAGATCCGCAGTCTGCGCAGCGTGTAGCCCTGTTTCGAGCCGAATTCACAGCCCGTCAGACAGAGCACCGCGGTATATATCACAAACACCGCGCCGCAGACGATGCCGATCCTGCTGTGCGAAAAAACGGTCTCTGCCATCGAATCCGGCATTTTCTTCAGCGCAATGGCAAACAGCGCGGTCTCCGCCGCCGTCATCAGAACAAGCAGCGCCGAAAGCTTATACATGCTGCTGCGCACAAAGAGCATCAAAACCGATAAATGCTTTTTCATTTTTCATCCTCCCGGCCCCAAAGCCTGTCGATCAGCCCGTGTGCATCCTGCTTTGTAAGCCCGGACTGACGCAGCGCGCTTATAAAAGCGCCTGCCTCGTTCTCCATGAGCTCCGCGCGCACACCGGCGATCTTGTCCCCGTCGAGCTGCATAAAGCTCTTCGCGCCGGAGCGCGAGGAAATGAGCCCCTCATCCTCCAGCATCCGGTACGCCTTCTGCACGGTGTTTGGGTTCACACCGAGCAGCGCCGAAAGCACACGGCGCGAAGGCAGTTCATCCCCGTCACATATCACTCCGCCGGCGACTCCGCGCTTTATAAAGCGCAGAAGCTGTTGATAAATCGGGACTCCCGGTTCGATCATGAAGCTGTCAAACGAGACCAATTTCCTCACCTCACTCAGCCGTATTAATCACGTAATACAGTTTAACTGTATTATACGCATAACACAGTTGTTTGTCAACAGTAACCCGGGAGGTGCGCCTATGAGAAGGTTTACTGATTTTATTGTAAACAAACGGAACATCATTCTTTCCGCTATGCTTATACTGGCTGCGGTCTGCGCTT
>CAKSXP010000203.1 GCA_934515035.1 uncultured Oscillospiraceae bacterium | reverse complement strand
GGCGATCAGATGGTCTATCAGACCGAAAAGACCCTCGAGGAAATGAAGGATAAGATCGACGCCGCCGACAAGAGCGAAGTTGAAGGAGCTCTGGCCACCCTCAAGACCGCGCTCTCCGGCTCCGACACGAACGCCATCAAGGAGGCCACCGAGGCCCTGACCCAGGTGTTCTACAAGGTCAGCGAGAAGCTCTATGCCCAGCAGGGCGCGGCTCCCGGCGCGGACGCGGGCAGCACCGCCGGCGAGACCACCGATAACGGACAGCAGTATTACGACGCCGATTACACCGTCGTTGACGATGACAACAAATAAGTCTAATAAATGACCGCTGACGGCATCAAATACACCGCAGCACAAAATGGCGGCGGGCCGGTTTTTACCGGCACGCCGTCGCGTGCGTGAATATACGTGCGCCCCGAAAAGGAAGAGGAAGCGGCGAAGATAAAGAAAGGCCGAGCTACGGTGCGGGCAATGCCGGCCCGCCGCCGCGTGAAACGAGACAACACCCGTCCGGGATCCCCCGGCCCGGAGTGTGAAATAAGGTGATACTATATATGGCAGACAAGAGAGATTATTATGAGGTACTGGGCGTTTCCAAGAGCGCCTCGGCCGATGAGATAAAAAAAGCATATCGCAAGCTGGCCAAGGAGAACCATCCTGACCTGCATCCGAACGACAAGGAATGCGAGGCCCGCTTCAAAGAGGTCAACGAGGCGTATGAGGTCCTGTCAGACGCCGACAAAAAGGCAAAGTATGACCAGTTCGGCTTCGCGGGCGTCGACCCGAATTACGGCGCGGGTGCAGGCGGCGGAGGAGGAGCATGGACGGGTTCCGGCTTCAGCGATCTGGGTGATATTTTCGGCGACATCTTCGGCGGCGGTTTCGGCGATATCTTCGGCGGCGGAAGCGGCCGCACGACACGGACGAGAAACGGCCCGCAGAAGGGCGACAGCCTGCGCGTCGGGCTGACGCTGACCTTTGAAGAGGCAGCTTTCGGCTGCACGAAGGAGATAAATATATCCAAGGTGGAGGAATGCCCGGACTGCCACGGCTCCGGCTGCGCGGGCGGCACCTCTCCCGAGACCTGCCCGGACTGCCACGGAAGCGGCACGATCCGCCAGCAGCAGAGAACGCCGTTCGGCATGGTCTCCACGACCGTGAACTGCCCCAAATGCGGCGGCACGGGCCGTATCATCAAGGAGCCCTGCAAGACCTGCCGCGGCAGCGGCACACAGCGCGTACAGCGCAGGATAAGCGTCAATGTCCCCGCGGGCATAGACGACGGACAGACCATTTCCCTGCACGGACAGGGCAACGCCGGAAAGAACGGCGGCCCGGCCGGCGATCTTCTGGTCAATGTCCGCGTCCGCCAGAGCGATATATTCGAGCGCGAGGGCGACGACATTCTCTATGAGATGGACATCAGCTTTGTCCAGGCGGCGCTCGGCGCAGAGGTCGAGGTCCCGACGCTGGACGGCAAGGTCAAATACAACATACCCGAGGGCACCCAGACCGGTTCCGTTTTCCGTCTGCGCGGCAAGGGCGTCACGCATCTGCGCGGCTCGGGACGCGGCGACCAGTTTGTGACCGTGCACATAACCGTGCCCAAGAACCTTACGAGCGCCCAGAAGGAGGCGCTGCGCGAGTTCGGCGAGGCCATGGGCGAGAAGAGCGGCGCCGGCGGCGTGTTCGGCAAGAAGAAAAAGAAAAAATAAACTGAAACCGTGAGGAATTTATCCTCACGGTTTTTTGCTGTCCGCTGCACGCGCCCGGCGGTTGTGACGCTATCCGTTTTTTGTTGTTGTACATTTTCCGCCGCGGGATATATAATTTGTTCATGCCATTCAACCGATGGTTAAAAGCATGAAAGGACGGAACGTGATGAACAAATATTATCCTCACCTTTTTGAGCCGCTTACCATAAACGGAGTTACATTCAAAAACCGTATCTTCTCTGCGCCGAACATGATGTGCTATATGGACGCGGCGGGATTTCCGACGCCGGACATGATAGCATATTTTGCCGAAAAGGCAAAGGGCGGCGCCGCGGTCGTCACGATCGGCGATACGCCCGTTGACAAGGAGCACGCGGCCTCGAACCCGCGCAGCTTTACGCTCGCTTATCCGAATCTGCCCTTCCTTGCGGAGATGGCAATGGCAATACACGAGCATGGCGCCAAGGCCAGCCTTGAGCTCAACCACGCCGGATGCGTCGCCGTTCCGGAGGCCAACGACGGCGGATATCCCATCGGCCCCGTTGACATGATCCGCGATTACGACGGAGTCCATGTCCACGCGATGACCGAGGAGGACATGAACGAGGTCGCGGACCGCTTCGCGGACGGCGCGGAGCTGCTCAAAACCGCGGGCTTCGACATGTGCCTTGTCCACGGCGGCCACGGCTGGCTTCTGCACCAGTTCCTCTCTCCGCTGACCAACACCAGAACAGACGAATACGGCGGCAGCATCGAAAACCGCGCCCGCTTCCCGCTGATGGTCATCGACCGCATCCGCCAGCGCGTCGGCCCGCGCTTCCTGATCGAGTACCGCATGTCCGGCGACGAGTGCATCGAGGGCGGCTACGGCATCGAGGATGCCATTGAGTTTGCAAAGCTCATCGACGGCAAGGTGGACCTTATCCACGTCTCCGCCGCGCTCGATGTTGAGGAGGCCCAGGCCGTCATCACCCACCCGACGATGTTCCTGCCCCACGGCGTAAACGTCAAATACGCCGCCGAAATAAAGAAGCACGTCAAAACTCCCGTCGTCACCATCGGCGCGATATCCGACCCCGAAATGGCGGAAGATATTCTCGCATCGGGCAAGGCGGACGTCGTTGCAATGGTGCGCGCGCTGATTGCGGATCCGCATCTGCCGAACAAGGCCCGCAAGGGCAGGGCCGCGGAGATCGCGCCCTGTATGCGCTGCCTTGACTGTCTTACCGGAATGCACACCGGCCAGCACTTCCAGTGCGCCGTCAACCCCTCCGCGGGGCGCGAGCAGCGCTACCGCAACTATATACAGCCCGCGGCGGAGCACAAAAAGGTCCTCGTTGTCGGCGGCGGCCCCGGCGGAATGAAAGCCGCCATCACCGCGGCTCAGCGCGGCCACGATGTGACGCTCGCGGAAAAGACCGATTCGCTCGGCGGACTTCTGAAATTCACCGATTATGACACGCTCAAGGCCGATCTCGGCCGCGTCAAGAACTGGCTGGTATATATGACCGAAAAATCCGGCGCAAAGATACTGCTCAATACCGAGGTCACGCCGGAGTTTGTGCGCGTGGGCGGATATGACTCCGTTATCGTTGCCGCCGGTTCATCGCCGCTGGTGCTGCCCATCCCCGGACTGAAGGACCCCGGAGTTCTGCACGCGCTGGACATCTATACCAATATGGACAAGATCGGCAAAAACGTCGCCCTGCTCGGCGGCGGACTGGTCGGCTGCGAGACCGCGCTGTTCCTCGCGGAGCGCGGACATGACGTCACGATAATCGAGATGCAGCCGGAGATCGCGCCCGAGGCCAACTGGATGCACAAGGAGGGCATGATGCAGGCGTTTGCAAAGCAGCCCATCACCTGCCGCACCGGCTGGAAGGTCGCGCGCGTTGAGAAAAACGGCGTCTATGCCGTTGACACGGACGGCACGGAGCACTTCACGCCCGCGGACAGCGTCGTTTTCGCAATGGG
>CAKSXP010000202.1 GCA_934515035.1 uncultured Oscillospiraceae bacterium | reverse complement strand
TCGGTTTTTCTGCGGAAGATGAGGTCGTGGCACTGCTCGGGGCCTCCGGCTGCGGAAAAAGCATGACGCTCAGGTGCATAGCCGGAATCGAAACGCCGGACAGAGGCAGAATAGTTGTGGACGGCGTTACGCTGTTTGATTCCGAGAAGAAGATCAACCTTTCCCCGCAGGAACGGCATACGGGACTGCTGTTTCAGAACTATGCGCTTTTTCCGAATATGACCGTTCTCCAGAATATTAAAGCCGGCGCAAAGAGGGAAAAGAATACCGCGCGGCGGGAAAAGCTCATGGGTGAGATCATTAAAAGCTTTGGCTTATCCGAACTCTTGAAGCGGTATCCGCGGCAGCTTTCCGGCGGCCAGCAGCAGAGAACGGCGCTGGCGAGAATACTTGTCTCCAGCCCGGATATTCTTCTTCTGGACGAGCCGTTTTCCGCTCTGGACAGCCATTTGCGGTTCCGCCTCGAGGAAGAGGTGCGGCAGGTGATGCGCAGCTTCGGAAAGAGCGTTATCCTGGTTTCCCACGACAGAGACGAGGTCTTTCGCCTTTCGGATAAGATCGCCGTCATGAACAGCGGAAAGATAGAGGTATTTGGAGAAAAGAAGGACGTATTTGCAGATCCCGTAACAAGAACGGGCGCGATACTCACAGGATGCAAGAACATTTCCCGCATCGAACCGATCGACGAAACTCACGTAAAGGCACTGGACTGGGGCATGGTGCTGGAGACGCGGCGCGGCACGTCAGAGGCAGAATACATTGGCATCCGGATGCACGACATTTGCGCCGGAGAAGGAGAAAACGGAGTTGTGTGCGAAGTGGTCTCCGAAATAGAAAACCCCTTTTCCTATACGGTCATGTTAAGACCCAGGGATGCGGAAAAAACCTCCCCCGTTGGCTGGGAACTGGATAAGAGTCTCTGGGAACGCTTAAGAAGCCGAAATGTTGCGATAAGTCTCCCGCCGGAGAAAATTGTATTGCTGAAAGGCTGATCATTATGAGAGAACGCATGGATTTTGTTGAAGCACGCAATATGCTTCTGAAACTGGCTGAGCCTGTTGGAGTTGAGCCCGTGCTGCTTGAAAGAAGCGCGGGCAGGATACTGGCGCAGGACATTGCTGCGTCTGAAAATGTTCCCGCATTTGACAGATCGCCTTATGACGGATATGCATTCCGTGCAGCCGATACGGCTGAGGCGTCTTCAGAGCGGCCCGCAGTGCTCGGTATTACGGAAGAGATACCGGCCGGAGGTGTGCCGGCAAAGCGCATAACCAAAGGGACCGCGGCTAAGATACTGACCGGAGCGCCTATACCCGAAGGGGCCGACGCGGTTATCATGTATGAAAAGACCGAGTATACAGATAGTGAAGTCAGAATTTTTTCGCCCGTAAAGCCCGGAACAAATATCATCCGGGCCGGTGAGGATGTCAAAGCGGGCCAATTGCTGGCTGAAACGGGAACAGAGATCGACGCCGGACTTGCCGGCACTCTGGCTTCACAGGGAATATCACATCCGGTCGTCTTTCGCCGTGCGCATATAGCGCTCATCTCCACCGGAAGCGAACTGCTGGAGCCGGGCAGTGAAATACAGCCCGGCAGGATATATAACTCAAACCGGTATGTTATAGAAGCTGCGCTGGAAAAGACCGGATGCACAGTCGAATATCTCGGTATCACCGGTGACAGCGCTGAGAGCATAGCTTCGCTGATACGAAAGGGCCTGTCAGGCTCTGACGCAGTGATACTGACGGGCGGTGTATCTGCCGGAGACTATGACCTGACGCCAAAAGCGATGGCACTCGCGGGCGCAGAGATACTCATCCGAGGCGTTGACATGAAGCCGGGAATGGCGTGCGCATTCGGAATATGTGACGGCAAGCTGGTCCTGGGCCTTTCGGGAAATCCGGCAGCGGCTGCAACAAACCTGTATTCTGTTGTTCTCCCGGCAGTAAAGAGACTTTGCGGAAGAAAAGAGTGCTTGCCTGCAGAAGTATCGGTGACTCTTGCTGAGGATTTTAATAAAAAAAGCAAGAATACGCGTCTCCTGCGCGGCAGATTGGACTTGTCGGACGGAACTGCAAAGATGCATGTTGCGCAGGATCAGGGAAATGTTGTTATCAGCAGCATGATCGGATGCGATGTTATTGCCGTCATACCGTCCGGCAGCGGCGCGCTAAAGGCCGGAACAGCGCTTAAGGGGTTTTTGATATGAAAAAGATTAAAACTGAAGATGCAATAGGCATGACGCTCTGCCATGATATAACCGCAATGCGCGACGGATTCAAGGGAGCGGCTTTCAAGAGAGGTCACATTATAACACCGGAGGATATCCCGGCGCTTCTGGATCTTGGAAAGAAGAATGTATTTGTCTGGGAAGACAATGCAGGAGAGATACACGAAGAGGATGCGGCGCGGCGTATGGCCGCAATGGCACAGGTCGAGGGCGCTCACTACACGCCCCCATCCGAGGGTAAAGTGCTTCTGATGTCGGATACGCGGGGAATGCTGCGCGTTGATACAGAACTGCTCGCGGAGATAAACTCCATCGGCGATATTACGATCTCAACACTGCCTGACCATTATCCTGTTGAAAAAGGCGCACGGCTTGCCTCAATGCGCATCGTGCCGCTGGTGACAAAGGAAGAACAGATAGAAAAAGCCGAACAGCTGTGCAGGGATAGAAAGCTGCTTGATCTTCACCCTTACCGGGAAAAGAAGGTCGGCGTCGTTATCACAGGCTCGGAGATATATTCCGGCCGCATAAAGGATAAGTTCGAGCCGGTTGTCCGTGCCAAGCTCAAGCGCTACCCCGCTGAAATACTGGGCGTTTCCATTTGTGACGACGATCTGGATATGATAACCGCAGCGGCCGGCAAATACCTTGAACAGGGGGCTGATTTCCTCATCTTCACCGGCGGAATGTCCGTTGATCCCGATGACCTCACGCCGACGGCCGTGCGTCAGCTGGGAGCCGATATCATAACTCACGGCGTCCCGTCACAGCCGGGAAACATGACGCTTGTTGCGTATCTTGGAGATACCGCGATCCTGGGCGTGCCGGGCGCAGCAATAAGCATGCCTACTACGATTTTTGACGTGCTGCTTCCTCAGATATTCACGGGCGATAAGCTTACAAAGGCTGATCTTATCCGCCTGGGAGACGGCGGACTTTGCCAGATCTGCGACAGCTGCCATTTCCCAAACTGCACATTCGGAAGGTATTAAAATGATCGACTCATACGGCAGGAAAATTAATTATCTGCGCCTTTCGGTCACAGAACTGTGCAACCTGCGCTGCCGGTACTGTATGCCCGAAGAGGGCGTATGCAAAAAGCGGCACGAGGAAATGCTGACCGAGGAAGAGATGATGCGGGCCGTGGCGGCTGCGGCATCTCTCGGCATTACAAAGCTGCGCATAACGGGCGGTGAGCCGCTTGTAAAACGGAATATAGTGTCCATTTGCCGCAGCGCGTCGTCCGTGGAGGGAATCAGGGAGGTATGCCTGACGACAAACGGCATATTGCTTCCGGAGCTGGCGCGGCCGCTGCGCGAAGCCGGTGTCAGCCGCGTTAACATCAGCCTTGATACGCTCGATGTAGGCAAATATGCATATATAACGAGAAAAGGTTCGCTGCGAGAAGCGCTCAGAGGACTGGATGCCGCGCTTTCTGCCGGTTTTGACAAGGTGAAGATCAATGCCGTGCTCGTCGGCGGGTTC